>CAVJFW010000001.1:0-84885 GCA_963648975.1 bacterium
CAAAAAGTGTATAGTCATTTAGAATCTAATTTGGAGGAAATTTAAATTATGGCTAAACAGAAGTTCGACCGTTCCAAGATCAATGTCAACATTGGTACAATCGGTCACGTCGATCACGGCAAGACTACTTTGACTGCCGCTATTACTCACGTCCTCGCCAAGAAGGGTCTTTCCCAGGCTATGGACTATTCTCAGATTGATGCCGCACCAGAAGAAAAGGCTCGTGGTGTCACAATTAACGCTGCTCACATCGAATACGATACTGCTGCAAGACATTACACCCACGTTGACTGCCCAGGCCATGCTGACTACATCAAGAACATGATCACCGGTGCTGCTCAGATGGATGGTGCCATCCTTGTTGTCGCTGCCACTGATGGTGTTATGCCACAGACCAGAGAGCACGTCTTACTTGCCCGTCAGGTCGGTGTTCCATACATCGTTGTCTTCCTCAACAAGTGCGATATGGTCGATGATCCAGAATTGATCGACCTTGTCGAAATGGATGTCCGTGAATTGCTCAACTCCTACAATTTCCCAGGAGATGAACTCCCAGTCGTCCGTGGTTCCGCTTTGGGCGCCCTCAATGGCGAAGAAAAGTGGGAAGCTTCCGTCATGGAATTGATGGATTCCGTCGATTCCTACATCCCGGATCCTGTCCGTGACAACGATAAGCCATTCTTGATGGCTGTCGAAGATGTCATGACCATCACTGGTCGTGGTACTGTTGCCACTGGTAGAGTCGAACGTGGTATGCTTAAGCCAAACGATGAAGTTGAAATCGTTGGTATCATGGACACCAGAAAGTGCGTTTGCACCTCTATGGAAATGTTCCGTAAGATCCTTGACTTCGCCGAAGCTGGTGATAACATCGGTGCCTTGTTGAGAGGTGTCGATCGTGATCAGATCGTCCGTGGTCAGGTCATCTGCAAGCCAGGTTCCGTCACTCCACACAAGAAGTTCAAGGGCCAGGTCTATGTCCTTAAGAAGGAAGAAGGTGGACGTCACACTGCTTTCACCAACAACTACAGACCTCAGTTCTACTTCCGTACAACCGATGTCACTGGTACTGTCACTCTTCCAGATGATGTCCAGATGGTTATGCCAGGCGATAACGTTCTTCTCACCGTCGAACTCATTCACCCAATCGCTTTGGAAGCCCAGACCAAGTTCTCCATCCGTGAAGGTGGTCACACTGTCGGTGCTGGTACCGTCTCCGAAATTATTGACTAATCTCAATAATTCCGTAAATTGAGTAAATCAAAACCTACCTTTCTGATCAAAAGGTAGGTTTTTTTCATGTTTGCCTTCAAAATTGTTTATAATGGTTGGGTAGAAAACAATGGAAAAATCAATGAAGGAGGAATATATCTTCCGGAAGAAAGCTCTTCTGGTCCTGCTATTCCTATATTATTCATCCAATGTCTCATATGATGGCATCGTCCTTCGTTCTTTTGGCTTCCATTTTGATCCGACCTGCAACTTCAAGGCCATCGTCAAATCCAAAAAAGACCATCTTCATAAATATGTTGCACATATCTATTCCGGAATTTCCAGATTCAATGCGGAGACGATGGATATCATGGGAAATGTCAACATCGTCAAGGTAAAGAACATGGACTATGAATTCTATGAGCCGGAAGCCAGTCTGAACATCTATTTTTCCTCTTCTGACTTCTATGCGACGGGATTCATGGAAGGAAAGAAGATTTCCTATCGGTACAACACCAAAAAGACGAGTGTCACGGATGACCTTCTGTTTCATCTCAGCCATGATAGGAAGAATGAGAACATAAATGATTCGGCTCCATCGTTTGTCATCTGGCTGTTGATGCTTTATACATCCAAACTCCATGTCGATCTCATTCTGGGAGCCGGAATCAATCAGGACTATGGCGCCAGGAACTGGACTGAACTCCTGGATAGTCTCAACAATGATTTCTATAAGGGTGACTATAAGTTTGCCCAGGAAATCCAAACCTATGTCGGAAAGGAACTCTTTACCTCTTCCATGGTGATGAAGACTTCCGGTTTTGATTCCTATAAGTCCCTGAATCGTGAATTGTATCTCTTCAAGGAAGCCAAGGGATTTGATGATCCGGATGCCACCTTATATAAATTGGTCAACTATATCGAAAGACATGAACACACTTCCGTCATCACCTATAACTATGACACGAATCTGGAATATTTGCTGAAGAAGAGGGCCATACGCTACACGGTTGTCTATGACGACAATTCGTTTGTCGACAACAATGCCAAGGCTGACATCTATCATGTCCATGGACTGCTTCCGTATGACAAATACGATGAAAAGAAATATACGGATTCACTGATCTTCAATGAATCCGAATATTATTACCTCTACAACAATCCCTATAGCTGGTCGATATCAAAGCAGCTTCATGACTTCAAGTTCAATGCCTGCATCTTCATCGGAATCTCCCTTACCGATCCTGACATGAAGAGACTTCTGGAACTTGCCAATAACTATCTGAAATTCAACTTCATCTTCCTTAAGAGGACAGAAGGATATTCCGAGACGGTATATAAGGATCTGACTGCTTATTTCTTTACCTTTGATCTCATCGTCATCTGGATTGACGAATATAGTGAGATTTCCTCTTATCTTGAACATCTATGACACAAATCAACCCAACATACATCGATATTCATCCCATTAAGAAGTTCGGACGTTCACTCCTTCATTTTTGTGACCTTTTCCTGAACTTCTTTTTGGCGTTGGCGTTCTTTTCCATGGCTGTCTTTCCCATCTCAAGGAATGTTGTCGGATATGATGACAATAAGACCCTGATCAATGAGAACCAGGTGAAGATGACATCCGTTCTTTTTGACAATGGCTTGCTGGAGAGGGAAAAGGTGGATGATGATTTCACATCGGCCATGACCTATTCCGGAAAAAGATATGCCTTGTCATTGGTGAAGAATGACGTGAACAATGATTATTTCCATCATTATTTCATCACCTTGCTTGGCGATGATGAGGAAAGCTATCTTTCATTCTATGGGAAGAATGACAAAAGCAGTTATTTTGACGTGACTGACAAGGTTTCCCTGAAGAAGGAATATCAGGAACTTCTTCTTCCCTTGCTCGACAGCAAGGACACCCTTTCTTCCAAGGGTGAGACGATCTATAAGAAACTGATCAATTCCGTGTTTCCCAATTTCTATTCGGCATTGCTTGAGGATATGCTTTCAAATGAGAAGATAACTTCTTCCTCTCCCTTGTATCAGTATCGTGAACTGAAAGGGAAAAATGAGGAATTGCAGAATACCAACAACTGGATCGTCTCCGTCGATTGCTATATTTCCTATATTCTTGCCTCATTGATCTACTTCCTTCTCATTCCGATGGTCTCAAGGAGGGGTAAAACCATATCCATGATGGCACTGGGATATGAGAGAGTCGGAAGCGACAATCTCCGTGTGCTCAAAAGAAGGGAGAGATGGATTCAGTTCTTCTTCTATTTCTTCTTCCATATGTCATTGATGATCTTCCTTCCGATGCTTTTTGTCGAATTTGCCGTTCTTTTCTCCATTCCAGGTCTTCTGACATTCACGCTCATCGGATTTGGACTGTCACTTGTCTCATTTGTCTACATGTTCTTTGACCGTCTTGGAAGGCCTCTCTCCGATGTCCTTACCAGGACATGCTATATCCATAAGAGCGACTTGGAGAATCTTGCCTTACTGAAAGGATACAAAGTGGACCATGCCTGAAAAAGATTTATATTCCGCATACGATGAAGAGAAAAAGGAAGACGGGCTTCATATCCAGTATCATAGGGCAGCCATGTCCAGAAGGATATTTTCCAAGTTCGTCGACTATCTTCTTGCCATCGTCTTTGGACTTCTTTTCTTCCTGATGATGAGATCCATCATCTCATCCACATCCATATATAAGGAAAAAAAGGATTATGTCGATCATGTCATGATCGACAGTGGACTGTACCTTGACAAGGACAACGAAAGATATGATGTCGTCACCTATTACAAGAACCAGGATACCTCAGCCAAGGAGAAGATGGAGACATATCAGAACATCATCACTTCCTTCATCGATTTCGTGAAAAAGGATGATGTGGGCAATGCCAAGATCGTCGAGGACAATTTTGATTCCTATCGTCTTGGACTGAAGAAGGATGAGATGAACCTCTTTGTGAAGAAGGATGGTGAAATCATCTTCAATCCCGACTATACGGGAAGTGATGTCTATCAGACCTATATTGACACATGCTATGAGCCTTACATCGACAACCAGTGCAGAAGTTATCTTCTTTCCCTCTTCCCGGAATATATGAGTTCCAACAGGTTCATGTCCGACATGATCGTGTTTGTCGAGTTGCCTGTTTCGGTCCTGCTTTCCGGAATCATCACCTTTGTCGTGCCACCTTTGATTTTCAGAAGGAACAGGCAGACCATCGGAATGCTTGTCTATCATATCGGAAAGGCGGATTCAGCCCTTCTTAGCGTCAAGACGGGAAGGTTCCTTGTCTATGAGACAATCTATGTCGTAGGCATACTGCTACTATCCTTCTTCACTCTTGGTGTTCCCTTGTTTGTCTCTGCCACGATGCTGATATGTACCAAGGAAAAACAGACTTTCCCGGAATATATGTGTCAGCTTTATGACCTGGACGTCACCAATGACAAGATCTATCATTCCATCAGCGAAATCGCCATGGAACATGAAAAGGATGCCTTGCTCAGCCAGTCATTCAATCCAGACAGCCGTCTCAACGACTGAGATGATAAAAGAAAAATGTCTGAAAAATGTAAAACATTTCAAAAAAATATCCATGTTCATGCCATTTGCCATATAAATGTTTTGCGTTGTAGGCATTTCTTGCTAAAATAGATGGACGAGACGATTCCAATACGCTTTTCAAAAAAAGGAAACTTATCTTATGAAAATGAGAAAGATTTGGACGTTGATGACGACATTGCTTTTGGGATTCTGTTCCACCTTGGGGGTCAAGACCATGTCTTATTCATTGACTGGCTCAGTGGAAAAGAAGGCAAATCAGGTTACGGAATCCTTATGCGATCCTGACGCTGTGGAAATCACTGATGTCGATGAGAATTTCAAGGTTACGGTCACGAATGCCACTAAAACGGATCATTCCCAATCCTTTACCATTCGCTTCAAGGCGGAGGAGAGTGAGAATGATTATATTTTAGGTTATGTTTCTGAAGACGAGAACGGCCTTCATTACCCGCTTGTTGCATCCTATCAGCTGAAGGACAAGGAAACGAAGAAAACGAAGAAGGTTGAAGAAAAAATACCTATCATTTCGGAAACGAATGCCTTCGATGGCATCGGACCTGGCATGGGTACGACATCCCTGACCTACAATTTTGATTTTGCCTATTCCTCGGAGTACGAGTTTGTGGATGGCTCCCTGGTCGTCTATAACATCTATGGCGACAAGCGTGATGCCGACGGTTCGGTCATCATCAACAAGGAAGAATCCTATAAGTGTGCCATCGACAACAAGGCCAGCGATACCATCGATGTCCAACCTTACTTCAGCGCCAATCTCGAAAATGTCTCGACTTTCGGAAGTTATGTCACCTTCAATGTGAAGTATGAAAACAAGACAGATGAGCTTTATAAGGTCAAGAAGGCATCGGCCTATAAGAAAAACAAGGAAGAGATCGATAACGGCAAAGCCATCATCCAGTCTTCCATCTCCAATGTCCAGTCAGCCTTCTTCCGTCTTGAGTACAAGGACGGAAACATCATTGAATATAACATCTTTGATTATTCCATCACTTCCACCCAGACGATTCCGATGGGTGAATCGACATCCTGCTATCTGATCAAGGGTATCTCCTTGGAAAATCTCAAGAGCTTCTCTCTTCGTGGTGTATCCCTTACCGTCCAGGTCTATTCCGTCTTCGATGACGGTGTCACCAAGGTCAAGCCGAATACCAGCCTTGTCGCCAGAGTCGGATGCGTCTACTTCGCAAATGAGAACGATGATGTCACCAAGGTTTCCACGACAAACGTCATCCTTGTCTATGTGATCGCCGTCCTTGTCTATCTCCTTCTTGTCGGTGGACTTATTGCCGGTCTCTACTTCTATCAGAAGAACAAATACAAGAATGATGAATTCCGCAGAGTCGATGACAGACGCTTCTTCAAGACTGCCACCATCGCATATGTCGGAGGTCTTGACTTGCTTCTTGCCATCCTCTCCATTGTCTTCAGGGCCAATGGATTCAACAATACCTATACGACCTTCAATCCACTCGACAACATCATCGTTGTCACTTGTATCCTCCTCATCTTCTTCATCGGATACTTCGTCAAATACTTCATCAATTTCTTCAAGGACAGAAAGTCCAGGAAAGAAAGCGAAAAACTCAAATTGAACGAATCCACTGACAGTGATGGAACCAAATAGGAGTAAGAAAAATGGAAATCAAATTAAAGAACTTAACCAAAATCTTCCCAGGCAATCCAAAGAAGAACATCCGTGACACAATCGCCGTCAACAATCTCGATTTCGAAGTACCGGACGGACAGCTCGTCGGTCTTTTGGGCCCTTCCGGATGCGGTAAATCCACGACTTTGTATATGATTGCCGGTCTATTGAAGCCGACTTCCGGCGAAGTCTGGTTCGGCGACCAGGAAGTCACCAACCTTCCACCGGAAAAGAGAGGCATCGGACTTGTCTTCCAGAACTATGCCCTCTATCCTCACATGACCATCTACAAGAACATCGAATTCCCGCTCACGAACCTCAAGGTCGAGGTCCCGTTGGTCACTTTCTTTGATTTCACATTGAACTTCACCTACAGGATGAAGGAAAACGATGATGCCGAAGGAATTCTTCTTTCCGTCACATCCCTGGCCAAGAAAATCGGTCTCAACAAGAAACAGTACACTATCTCCTATCAGACGGAAAACGGTGATCTCAAGCTGACTGCCGCCCTCCATAATGTCTCTGAGGAGGTCAGAAGAATCTTCGTCGAGAACATGGCCAAGGTTCTTGATGACTACAAGCTTGATGAAGAGAAGGTGCAGACAAGCGAAGCTCTCTTCGATTCCAAGATCAGAGCCGATGTCATGGTCAAGAGCGAACTCGAGAAATGCGATGTCAACTTCACGGCCAAACTTACCAGTGACTTCACTACCTCCAAGATGGACGAAATCATCACTGCCATACGCAATGTTGCCAATAAATACGGAAAGGCCGAAGCCGTCACCATCATCAAGTCAAAGACCGGATATGAGCTTATCGCACGTGTCAAATCCATAAGAAGCGTCGATAGGGAAAAGATGGAAGAGGAATTCAAGACAAGTGTGAATTTTGCCTCTTCAAGTCTTGCCGTTACCCATGTCGAGAGCAAGGAATTCGCACTCTCCATAAAGAATACCCTCAAGAATCTCAATCTCAGCTTCTCCGACCTGAAGCTCTATTATGAAAAGAACCAGCTGAAGATCTTCCTCATCATCACCAAATCGACAAAGGATGATGTACAGAAAGGTCTTGACGCCCTTACCACATCCTTGGGTCTTGTCAACATCCAAAACGATACCAGGACTGCCATCACCCACAGAAAGCTCACCAAGGCCGAGAGACAGGAAATCGTCTATGAGACGGCCAAGCTTGTCCAGGTCGACGAATATCTCGAAAGAAAGCCGAGTCAGCTCTCCGGTGGTCAGCAACAGCGTGTCGCCATCGCCAGAGCCTTGGTCAAGAAGCCGAAGATGCTTCTTCTCGATGAGCCATTGAGTAACCTCGATGCCCGTCTGAGACTTCAGACGAGAGAGGAAATCAGAAGAATCCAGCAGACGACCGGCATCACCACCGTCTTTGTCACACACGATCAGGAAGAGGCTATGTCCATTTCCGACAAGATTGTCGTCATGAAGCTCGGTGAGGAACAGCAGATCGATTCTCCACAGAACGTCTATAATTCCCCAGCCAATCTCTTCGTCGGACAGTTCCTTGGAACGCCTCCGATCAATGTCTTCGAAGGTGAAATCAAGGATAAGACCGTCTATATCGGAAATGAACCAATCTATAAGACGACGAGCGACATCAAGGACCAGAAGCTCTTTGTCGCCATCCGTCCGGAAGGCATGATTGCCAATTCGGAAGAGGAATTAGGCTTCACTGCCGATGTCGAACAGGTTCAGGTCCTCGGAAGAGACCTGTTCATCGTCGCAAGGAACGATGCATGCACGAAGCCGACATTCAAGTCCATCATCTCCTCTGATGAGAAGATCAGTGTCGGCAAGATACGTCTCAGCGTCAAGAAGGACAAGTTCTTCCTCTTCGACCATGAGACCGAGCAGCGTATCTATCTTTCCGAAATCAATGAAGGTAAATAGACATGAGCGATCCTACTCTTGAACTGAGAGAGCAGAAAAGTCTGACCGCCACGAATGATTTCTTCGAAGCACGTCCGGAATATCAGGACAGCTACAACGAAGAAAACAACACGATCGTCAGACTTGTGAAAGCTCCAAAGGCAAATGAAAAGCCTTATAAGATCACCGGCATCGAGGATGTGGCCGCCAAGAACAACTGGAAGGCATGGCTATATATCGCACCGGTCCTGATTCTTCTTGTCGTCTTCCTTCTCTATCCGCTCATCAACACCATCTTCATCTCCTTCCTGGACAACTATTCCTACATCGATGGAAGCTTCGATGGTGTCACTCTCAACAACTTTGGTGTCATCTTCGGCCTTACCACAACAGCCAGTGGCGGTAAGGAAGTCAACTTCGTGACTTACGCCATTCCGAACACCTTCCTCATTGTCTTCATCACCGTTCCTCTGGCCACGTTGATTGCACTTCTCATCTCCGTCGCCCTCAATCAGCTGCCGTTCTTCAAGAAGTTCCTTCAGACGGTCTTCTTCCTTCCGTATGTCACCAATGCCATCGCCATCGGTATGGTCTTCTCGGTCATCTTTGATCAGAATGGTGTCATCAACTATCTCTTCAACACGGATATCACTTGGATCTATGGCGCCAAGAGGGAAGTCGCATTCATTCCACTTTGCATATACATCATCTGGTCCAGTCTTCCCTTCAAGATTCTCATCTTCCTCAGCGGTCTTCAGGGTATCGACAAGCAGTACTACAACGCGGCCAAGATCGATGGTGCCGGAAGTCAGAAGATCTTATGGAAAATCACTGTTCCTCTCATGTCTCCACAGATTCTCTACATCGTCGTCACCAGTTTCATCGGTGCCTTCAAGGAATACACTTCCATCGTTGGCTTATTCAACGGTCCTGGTACCAGCAATGGTTCCTACAACATGTACACCATCGTCTACTACATCTACGAATATCTCTCCAAGCAGACCAGTTTGGCTGCAGCCGCAGCCGTCTTCCTCTTCGTCGTCATCCTCATCTTCACCGGACTGCAGTTCCTTGTCAGCAAGAAGAGAGTGCATTACTAAGGAGAAATGAAAAATGGAAAAGAAAACTTACATTGATTTCTCCAAGGTCAAGGTCAATGACAACATCGTCTTATCCTTGGCTGAATCCGACCGCACCGTCGAGGTGATTCAGAAGAGACAGAAGGTCACCAACGTCGTTTCGACAGTGATCTTATATGTCATCATATTGGCTCTTGCCCTGTTCATGATCTTCCCGTTCTATTGGATGATCATCACATCCCTGAAGAACAATACGGAAGTCATCTCTCCGACGCAGACCTTCTATCCGACCATCGTCATGTGGTCCAATTATGTCTATGTCTTCCAATACTTCGATTTCGGCGAATACATGCTCAACACCATCGTCGTCGCAGCCGTTTCCACTCTGGGAACATTGATCACCACCATTCTTGCCGGCTATGCCTTCGGCAGACTTCAGTTCAAGGGAAGGGAAGCCCTGTTCATGGTCTTCCTTACCACGATGATGATTCCTGGTGAAATGATGGTCATCTCAAACTACATCACCGTCGCATCCTTCGGTTGGATTGGATCAGGTCAGACAAGACTTCAGGCTTATGCAGCCATGATCGTTCCGTTCTGGATCAGCGTCTTCTACATCTACCTTCTGAGACAGAACATCAAGCAGATTCCGAATGAACTTTATCTTTCCGCCAAGGTCGACGGAAAGTCCGATTGGTCCTTCCTTTGGAAGGTTGTCGTTCCGCTTGTCATGCCGACATTGATTTCCATCACCATCCTCAAGTTCATGGGTACATGGAACTCCTATGTCTGGCCTAACCTCGTCACCAATGATGCAAGCTACAGACTTATCTCCAATGGTCTTAGAGGTTCGACATTCACGGATTCCGATACGGGTATGACTTCCTATGGCTATCAGATGGCAGCCACGGTCTTGGTTACTGTTCCTCTGTTCCTTCTCTTCGTCATCTTCCGCAAGTACATCATGCGCGGTGTCGGTCGTGCCGGTATCAAAGGTTAGTCGATTTGTCACTTCATAAATCTAGATTTAATTAAAAGGGGGTTAGATATTTATGAACAAGAAATTTATTTCCGTCATCACTTTGCCGTTGATGGTTGCTGCCATGGTGGGCTGCAGCAAGACGGCGACTTCTGCTGCTTCCAATTCTGCCGCACCTTCTGAATCTTCATCTGCCACCACTGGTCCTCTCATCAAGGAAAAGACCGAAATCACCTTATGGTCCATCACCGGTAAGAACAACCAGGCTCAGCTTCAGTCCTATATCGATAAATTCATGAAGGCTGAACCGAATGTCACCGTCAACAATGTCATTCAGACCGGCATGAGCTACAACGAGCTCAAGGAAGCCGTCATCAAGGGCTTCTCTGCCAACAACTATCCGGATATGGTTCAGTGCTATGCCGACCACGTCGCCGAATACATCAAGTATGGCAAAGCCGTCAATCTTGATTCCTATATCGACAATGCCGAGTATGGCTGGACAGCCGAAGACAAGGCCGACATCTATCAGTCCTTCATCACTGAAGGTCAGGAATATGCCACTGCCGGTACCTATTCCGTTCCATATTGCAAATCCACTGAAGCCATGTATTACAATGCCGATATTCTCATCGGCCTTGATCTTTCCAAGTATGACAGCTCCATCAATGGTGGCAAGAAGCTTTCTGCTGCCTATCTTGACGATCTGACTTGGGAAGAGCTTTTCGAGCATCTCTGCCCTGCCATTGTCGCCTACAACGATTCCCTTCCGGACAACAAGAAGATTCTCAAGAACGATCAGGATTATTCTGCTGTCTTTGCCTATGATTCCGATGACAACCTCTTCATTACCTTGGCCAAGCAGTATGGCATCAACTATACTTCCGTCGACACGACTACCGGAAAGGGAAAATTCAATTTCGGTGAAGGTGAAGACAAGACCAAGATGGAAACACTTCTCAAGAAGTTTGCTGAGTATGCAAAGAAGGGTTACATCATCTCCAAGGGTAGTGCCGGCAACAACTACACCAACACCTACTTCACCAAGCAGAACACCCTCTTCAGCGTCGGTTCCACCGGTGGCTACAAGTATCAGTTCGATTCCACCAACCCGATGAATGTCGGTGTCGCAAAGATTCCACATGCCGAAGGAAAGAGCCAGTACACCATCAACCAGGGTCCATCCCTTTCCATCCTTGATCATTCCGATGCCAACAAGAAACTTGCTTCTTGGTTGCTCTACAAGACCATCACTGATGAAGAATGCTCTCTTGACTGGGCTTTGAACTCCGGTTACATGGGTATCAGAAAGTCCAACACCAGCAACGACGAATATAAGGATGCATCTGACTATGAAAGCAAGGATGCAAAGACCATCGACAGACTCTCTGCCTACAACATGACCTATTCCGGCAGAAGTGATGTTCTCAATTCTCTCTATGTTTCTCCTGCCTTTGTCGGCTCCTCCACGGCCAGAACCCAGGTCGGTGCCATCATCACCAAGGTTCTCACCAAGACCAACGATGCCGAAAAGGATATAGATTCCTGGTTCGAGGACGCCTATAACCAGTGTCTCCTTGCCCTTTAACTGATCTGTTTTGATTCAATCGGGATAGCTAGCCCATCCGATTGGGAAAGAGGTAAAAATGAAAAATAAAAAAATATTCTCACTTATCGCTTCATTCACCCTTTTGGGTGGGCTTTGCTCCTGTTCCGGGACCAAGACTTCCACTTCGAGTGACAACAATTCATCCAGTGGAAAAGTCTCCATTGAATTCTGGCATACCTTCGGTAAGACGGTCACTGCCGCTTTCGAGTCCAAGATCGATAAGTTCGTCAAGCTTGTCAAGGAAAACGAAAATGTCGATGTCGAAATCAAGATGACATATCAGGGTGGCTATGATGACCTGCTTGAAAAAGTCCACAAAGGCTTTGCCACGGGAAATTATCCGAACCTTGCCATCGCCTATCCGGATCATGTCGCCCAGTATCTCAAGGATGAGGGAACCACTGCCGGAAAATATGTCGTTGACCTTTCACAGTACATCAATTCCGAGGAATATGGATTCGGAAAGGAATCCTATTTGGGAGATGATGCGTCTTCTGATTTCGTCGATGCCTTCTACAAGGAAGGACAAAGCTATGCAAGAAGCGGCATCTATTCCCTTCCGGTCATGAAGTCGAGCGAAGTCCTCTTCTACAACAAGACGCAGGTGGCCAAATATGCTGCCCAGTATGATTCCACACTGAACACCGATGCCAAGGTCGAGAAGTTCATGTCCACCCTCACATGGGACAAGTTCATGGATTTCTGCAGATTCATCAAAAATAAGGCTACGAGCATCGAGGTTCCATTTGTATACGACTCTGATTCCAACCTCTTCATCACCAAGTGCTATCAGAATGACATAGACTTCCTCTCCATCAACGATGATGGTCAGGGACAGGTCCTCTTCAACAACGATAAGGCCAAGGCAATGGTCACATCATTGAAATCCTGCTATAACGAAGGACTTATCGCCACTAAGGGCACCTACGGCACTTATTCTTCCGAAAAGTTCACGAATGAGAAATGCTTCTTCACCGTCGGCTCCACAGGTGGTGCTGGATACAATTACCCATCAGGTGATTCCTTCACCGTCGGTGTCGCTCCGGTTCCCTATGACAACAAGCAGACTTATGTCACCCAGGGTCTTACCGCAACAGTCCTCAAATATAAGGATACGGATGGAAAGAAGGCCTTGTATTCCTATAAGTTCCTGAAGTATATCACAAGCGCGGAAGTAAATGCCGATTTATGTGTCAACGGTTCTGAAGGTTATTCCCCGGTAAGAAATAGTGCCTATGAGACGGACCTCTATCAGGAATACCTGAAGAATGAAGATGACGACTTTATGCCGAAGGTTGCCAACATCGTCTATAAGGACATCAATGGCAAATACTTCACGACACCTTGCTTCTCTGGCTCTGCAACAGCAAGAGACCAGGTCGGTGGCATCATCACCCAGGTATTCACCGGTGACAAGACCGTCGACAAGGCATTTGAAGATGCTGAGAACCAGACTAAACTGGCAATGTAGGTACAAATTATGAAAAAATTGAAATTATTGTTGATTTCCGGGCTTCTCTTCTCTCTTGCATCCTGTAAGACAACCGGAAATGTGACTGCGTCAGAAAACTTAAAATCTCATGTCGATTATTATCTTTCCGACAATGTGAGACTCAATCTTGACTATGCCAAGAAATCCTTCTGGACGGATGGCGTCGAGAAGGTGTCCCTGAAGACCTGTATCGATGGAGATACCGCTCACTTCACTACCTCCACGGGAGACACCCTCAAGGCAAGATTCTATGGCATCGATACCCCGGAATCCACCGGCTCCGTCGAGATGTGGGGAAAGGATGCAAGCGACTTCACCAAGGCAAAGCTGAAGGAAGCTGATGAGAAAGGAACCATCGTCATCTCCTCTCCTTCCACAGCATATGGTGCTCCGACTCCGGATTCCACCGGTTCAAGATATGTCTCCCTGGTCTGGATCAACCTCACCAAGAAGGACGCTCCTCTCAGCGAACTATATCTGCTTAACCTCTGGATTGTCCAGGAAGGTCTCAGCTATGTGAAGAATGTTGCTGACATGCCAGCCCTGTCGGATACATTCTATGCCGCGGAACAGCAGGCCAAGGATGAAAAACTCTGTCTCTTCTCCGACAAGACTCCGGACAGCTGGAATGGCGGTGATTATGAGACGGTATCCCTTCTTGACATCAAGAAGGAAATCGAGAAGACGCTTGCTGATTCCACTCACGAGAACGCCTACAACAACAAACGAGTCAAAATCGTCGGAACGGTTGCCGGGTATGCAAACAATACCCTTTATATCCAGAACTTCTATTCCAAGGAAGATGGCGGAAGATATGATTACGGAGAATATGCCGGAATCAATGCCTATACGGGTATGTCCACGATATCCAGCAAATACTCCAAGACGAATACCTACATTCAGGTTTGTGGACTATGCCAGGATTCCGAGAACTTCGGCTTCCAGCTCACGGATACACAGTTCAAGCCTTATCCTTCGGATGATGACGAGAAGAACGCAAGAGTCCTTATCTCAGCCGCTGACAATGTCGATGAGTTCAAGCTTCACACCTTTGAAAAGAAGGCTGCGGAACTTTCCGCTGAAGTCCTCAACTGTTCCGTCAAGGTTACGGATGAAGTCACAATCACCGGCGGATATAAGAGTGAGGATGGTGAATATACGCTATATGCTGAAGACTCATCAGGGAAGAAGTTGGATTGGGATATCTTCATTCCATTCAACTATCATCCGGTCGGAAACGAGACCCTCAACATCGACGATTACGAATACTTTGTCGGTAGGACCTACAAAGTCGAAGGTGTGTATACCTTCCACAAGTTCTCTTCTGGAAGAATCGGTTATCAGATCGTATTGAACAACAATGCGGGATTGACGGAGGTAATATGATGTATTGCTGTCATTGTGGAAAAGAAGTCGACGAGAATAAGATCGAAGACAAGCGCATGTCAGAAACCATGCATGAAGAGAAGATAGACGAAAATACCACAATCGAATATGTCTGCCCGAGATGTGGTCATCTCATCCATCATGATGTCACCAAACAGGAAATCAAGACGTTGGCAGCTGCAAGCCATGCCGAAATCCAAAAGGGAAGAAACGCCTTCTCCAATGGTATGTCACTCAACTGTGTCGGTGTCATCATTCTGATTTTGGCCATCATCTTCTTCCAGTTATCAAAGAAACCGGCACAGAACTTCGCCCTTGTGACGACATGCCCGGAATTCATGGTTTCCATGTTCGCGTTTGCCGTCGGAGGTGTACTTCTCATACTCGGACTTGTCTTCACCTTCATCGGTGTCATCAACAAGCATAAATATCAGAAGCTTCTGGAAGACATCCAGGACGATGTCTTCCATCAGTAGTCGATGGTTCATGAAATAACGAAAATCAAAGGAGGTTTAGTTCATGAAAAAGAAAGTGATTCTCAGTGTTGTTTCTTTGTTCTCCCTCTTGGGCATTGCTGGCTGCAACCAAACGGCCACATCCTCTGCTTCCGATAGTGTATCATCCTCTACTCCGGTTTCCTCTTCTGCAGTTACATTAAGCAAGCTTGCCATCTCCAACAAATCTGATCTTACCAGCTTCTTCTATACTTCGGATTCCAACCGTTCCCTTTCCATCGATGTTGATGCCGACAAGAACGTTTCCCAGCTCATTGCCGATGGCGTCATCAAGATCACATCCAGCAATACCAGTGCTGTCAATGTCCTGGGTGTCTATGTTGTTCCAGTCGGCGTAGGTGCTTCCACAATCACCGTCACTGGTGGTGGACTTTCCGATACTGTCGACGTCTATGTCGGAAACCCGACCACCATCGTTCCTGAGGATACGGAAGTCGGTGTTGGCAATACTCTTGCCGTCAGTATTTCTTCCGAGAAGAATTCCAAGACTTTGACTGATTACAACTGGTCTTCCAGCAACACTGCTATTGCCACCGTTGATGCCAATGGTGTCATCACCGGTGTTGCCAACGGCTCGGTGACCATCACCTGCAAGCTCAAGAGCAATGAAAAGGAAGGCGCCAGTGTCACTCTGACCGTTAGCGACGATGCTAAGGCTCCTGTTGCCATCAATACCCTTAAGGCAGCTGGAAACTATACCGTCCGTGGCAAGGTCGTTGCCATCAATACCAATTCCTATATCCTTGATGACGGAACCGGAACCATCATGGTCTATAAGACCTGCAAATTCAGCATCGGTGACATTGTCAAGGTCAGTGGTGCCGTTGTTGTCTATGGCGCACAGAAACAGCCGGAATTCTCTGGCTCATTCACCGAAACAAAGGTCGGTGGCTCCGTTACAGCCATGTCTGCCGTCGATCTGACTGTCGATATTCTCAAGGCCGCCAAGAATTCCACTGCCGACACATATTACACTTATGCAAAGCTCTATAAGTGGAACGCTACGGCTGTCGTCAACTCTTCCGGTTATTTGGTTTTGAATCTTGCTGATGGCGGCGATGTTGAACCAATCAAACTCAACACAACGACCTTCCCATACACTGCAGGTCATTATTATTCCGTTGAAGGTTATTGGTGTGGCTGGAACTCTTCCTATAACTATCACGCTTTCGTCATTTCCAAGCTTGAGGAAGTTGATCCTCCGACTACCATCGTTGAGATTTCCGATTCTGCACTTCAGGTCGACGCCAAGAACACCAGAAAGCTTTCTGCAACCTATGTTCTTTCCAAGGCTGATGCAGCCGTAAATGCCGTCACTTGGTCTTCCAGCGACACTGCCGTTGCCACCGTTGATCAGAATGGTGTCGTCACCGGTGTTGCCAAAGGTACCTGTGAAATCATCGCCACTGTCGGTGGCGGAAGCGCAAAATGCAAATTGACCGTCATTGACGAAGTCTCTTTGTCTGCCATCAATACCGTCACGGAGGGTAATAAGCTTTACAGAGTCAAGGGTGTCATCACCGAAATCGGAGCCAATGGTTACCTCATCAATGACGGAACTGGTTCCATCTATGTCTATATGCTCAACAGCTCTGCCTTGGCATATAAGAAGGGTGACTATATCGAAGTTACTTCCAAGACCGCTCTCTTCAAGGGGTCATTGATGTTTGAGAATGTCACCAAGAATGACAAGAATAAGAGTCAGTATGGTGTCCTTGATGCCGAAGTCTATAAACTTGATGATACTGCCCCGGAGACCGGTGATACCACCAAGGCCACAGCCATGACAAAGGATATTTTCAATAGTCTTGTCAAGACGACTGAGGCCTCTTCCGTCGCCGCCATCAAGAAGTATTCCTTCACGGCAACCGTCAATGGAGACTATCTTAATCTTGAACTTGATGGTTGGGAAGGAAGTAGTGCCGCAACTGTCAAATTCAGTGATTTCACTTCTTCTTCCATGAAGGCCACTTTGAAAGATACCTATAAGTTCAAGGTTGAAGGCTATTTCATGGGCGCTGATGACAGGAATAAGGAGTTCCTCATCTCCAAGGCAACCAGTGTTGCCCAGACAAGAATCGATCCGACTGAATCCAGTGTCATCGTTGTCAAGGGTGGTGATGCCAAGGCTGTCACCTATACATGGTCTTTGGCTGATGATGTTGCAACTGGAAGCGTCGATGTTTCCATTGACGATACCTCCATTGCCACCATTGCACATGATGCTGGCAAGAAGGAAATCGCCATTACTCCAGTTGCTGCCGGTAAGACAACTATCAATCTTGCCATCAAGGGAGCTGATGGAAATTCCATTGCCACCAATAAGATTGCCGTCACCGTCGTCTCTTCCAAGGTTGAAATCAAGGCTTCCACGCTTGGCCTTTCCAAGAGTGCCAAGGATAGCGCAACCGAGGCTACCAAGGATGCAGGTGGCGTTACCTATGCATACACTGCCCTGGGAACGGATTCCAGCAACAACATGATCTTCAGCTCCGTTAAAAAGAATTCGAATTCCAGTACTGCTTCTGTCCTCAGAAATACGACTGAAATGTCCTCTGGCATCATCGGTTTCGGCATCACCCTCAAGAGCAACAGCTATTCCAATAGCGATATCCTTGAATTTAGCTTCGGTGATGATGTCAACTGTGATAAGGGTTCTGTAAAACTCTCTACCACAGCCAATGTCGTTGATTACACCATCTATGCTCCAGCATCGACCTATAAATTCTTCAAAATCTCCTATATTGCCTCTGACTACAACCTTTACGTCAAATCACTTTCCGTTCTTCTCGCCTAATTGATTTCATAGGCCCACCACATGGTGGGCCTTTATATTTTTTCTTGACTATTTGACAATAAACTCTCATAATAAATAAGCTTTTCAGCGTTTTTGGAGTAGTACTCAAGTTGGTGAAGAGGAGTCCCTGCTAAGGACTTAGTGCGAGAAATCGCAGCGGGAGTTCAAGTCTCCCCTACTCCGCCATGAAAAAAATGAGTCCCGCAAGGGACTCTTTTTTTGTCTTGTAGTTTCTTTGTATTCATGTATATCGGCTTTTTTACAAAGTTTTTTCATAAAAACCGTAAAAAAGCTGTATAATATATACAGTTGTATAAATAGAGATGGTTACCTATCTATAACGTAAATTAATGAATGACCAAGGTCAATCTCGGTTTTATGGAAAGGAGAAATCATGTTTGGAATCAATGACAAGGTGATGGACAAAAACGGAAAGATTTTTTCCATTGTTTCCATTGAGAAAAAAGACTTTGGCACAGGCGATGAGGATTATTTTGTCATGGAACCATCCTTCAGATATGACTTCAACCCAGGATACATGGCTTTCATCCCGGTTGCCAAATCGGAATTGCTTCTTAAACCGATCATGACAAAGGAAGAGGCACTAGCCCTTGTCGACCTTCTTCCCGCGCTTGAACCCCTGCCTGAGGTGTCTCCCAGGGAAAGAAGAGTCTTCTTTGCCAAAATCATCGCTTCCGGTGACAGGAAGGAAATCATGAAGGTCATCAAGTCGCTTGTCACATACCGTGAGGAAAGAAGAAAGACGAACAAACCTTTCTCTGATTATGACAGAAGACTTCTCGACAGTCTGAAGGTGATGGTCGACAATGAATTTTCCATCGCTTTGGGTGTCTCTCCGGAATCTGTCGGTTCATTCATTTATGAAAGGACCGGTTATAGTCTTTAGTCAAAAAACAACCCTTCTGTTCATTTTTGAACGGAGGGGCTGTTTTCATTCATGTCTTTTTCCTTGTCTTCATGTTTTGATTCTTTTGGTTTCTTCGGTTCATGGAAGACAAGCTCGTCAAGTGAGATTCTGAAATAGTCCGCATAGCGGATGAGTATGGGAAGACTCGGTTCGATTCTTCCTGTCTCATAGTCGGAGATGGTGTATTGCCTGAGATGTAGTTTTTTGGCCAACTCCTTCTGGGTTAGTCCATGATTCTTTCTATGGGTCTTGAGTGCGGTTTTCAGTAACATTTTTCTATCCTTGAGGGTATTATATCCGATTCTGATTTCATGGATTCCTTTTGTCTTTCTTTTTGTTTCTTTGCAATTGCATTTTCGTGATTTTGTCTTTATTCTATAGACATTATGAATCAAATACATGAAATAAACTGGTATCCCGGACATATGCAGAAGGCAATCCGCAGGATACAGGAAAAACTGAAACAATGTGATGGCGTCATCGAGATATGTGATGCCAGGGCTCCGTTTTCTTCCTATCCGGATTATCTTGACAAGATCACTCAGGGAAAGGCGAAGGTCATCGTCTTTTCCAAGATTGACTTAGCCGATCCTGTGGTCTTTGCCAAGCATAAGGCTGCGTTGAAGGAAAAGGGTGTGGAACCTTTTGCCTTCGATCTCAGGGACAGGAAATCCGGAAAGGAACTGCTCAGATATCTTTCCCAGGTCAGGACGAGCCAGGACAGAAGATTCGAGAAACTCAACCTCCCCTTGCCGACAAAGAGGTTCATGGTTCTGGGCATTCCGAACGTCGGAAAGTCCACCTTCATCAATTCTCTCTCCCAGAAGAAGAAGGCAGCGGTCGAAAACAAGCCCGGAAAGACCCGTGCAGAGACTTTGATTCACGTCACCGATAAAATATTCATCTTCGACACTCCCGGCGTTCTGGAGCCGAATTACGAGGATAAGAACGTCATTGCCAAGCTTGCCCTGTTGGGTAGCGTCAAGCAGGATATCCTCCCGATCGTCGCACTCAGCGACTATCTCCTTTCCTTCATCCATGAACATTATCCGGATGCCTTGGACAATCGATATGGGAAGCTTGACTTCTCCGTGGATGAGGAGCATGTGTTTGCCCAGATTGCCATAAACAGGCAGTTTGCCATAAATGGAAGAGAGGATACCGACAGGGCGAGAATCACCCTGATGAGCGAATTCCGTTCCGGTGTATTGGGGAGGATGTCCCTCGATGAGTGAGAAGATGAGCCTCAAGGCCTTTGATGACGAGCAGAGAAGACTTCATCAGGTAAGCTATATCGCCGGCTTTGATGAGGCTGGACGTGGTCCGCTCGCGGGTCCTGTGAGCTGTGCCGGGTGCGTGCTTCCTCCGGATTATGACAATCCTCTCATCAATGATTCAAAGAAGCTGAGTGATAAACAAAGAAGGGAACTCTTTGAGGAAATCAAAAAAGTCAGTCTTGCCTACAAGGTGATTCTCGTCGATGTGAAGACCATCGATGAGATCAACATCCTTGAGGCTGACAGGAAAGGCATGGAAGAATGCCTTCTTGACATTGCCAGAAGACAACAGGTCGACTATATCATCACCGACTACATGAAGCTTCATACCGATGTCGAGCTTCTCTCCATCGCCAAGGGTGATGCGACATCCCTGTCCGTCGCTGCCGCATCCATATTGGCCAAGGTCACCAGGGACGACTACATGATTGCCCTGGATGAAAAATATCCGGCCTATCAGTTCAAAAAGAACAAGGGCTATGGGACCAAGGCACATCTTGATGCCCTGGAGAAATATGGATACATCGAAGGCATCCACCGGCTGAGCTTCGAACCGGTCAAAAGCATGCATCTTGGAATAGAACAATTGAAATTATTTTCCTGAAGTTCGTAAATTTGCCTCCAATCCGCACATATTAGGATAGGAGGCTTTTTTATATGAGCTATACGGCACGTCAGGTCTTGTTGTCTTTGTGTATGCATTTTGAGGGTGACTATTCAAAAATGCTCGACGAACTCTCCACCAGGAGACATTCCCTTTCAAATGAGGAGATGGATGGGATTCTGTCCCAGAAGATGGAATCCAGCTATTGCTGCATCACCGATTCGGATTATCCGGCATGCTTCAAGGAGGTCGTGAAACCACCTCTTGTTTTCTTCTACTATGGGGATATATCCCTTCTTTCGAAGAAATACCGTCTCACATGCGTGGGAACGAGGAAACCGACAATCTATCAGAATGAGACCTGCTACAGGTTCATCTCCGAGATGGAAGAGAAGATGAAGGATGAGGTCGTCATCGTCTCCGGCATGGCCAAGGGACTTGACCAGACCTGCATGAAGGCAGCGATGACCAGAGGCGCACCTCTTGTCAGCATCATCGGATCGGGAATCGATGACCCGTATCCGGAGGACAATGGTGGAATCTATGAGTACTGCAAGTCCGGTAAGGGACTTGTCATTTCGGAATATCCTCTGAAGATGAAGGCAAAGCCGGAGAACTTCCTTTTCCGCAACCGCCTTCTTGCCGCAGCCGGGAAGGCTCTTTTTGTCGGTGGTGCGAAGAAGAGATCCGGTACTTCCTCGACTGTCAGCTATGCCCTCGAGGATGGGAAAAATGTCATGGCACTACCATGCAATGTGTCAGGTGATGACCTGACAAATCTGATCATCAAGGATGGCGCATATCCTGTTCTCGACAGCGATGATCTTGTCAATGAGATCAAAGAAACCAAATAGAAAAATTCTTCTTAACTATATAGTTAAGAGGTTATAAACCGCTTGACAAGGCTTACTAACCTAATAATAATAGTAAGGAAATTTTTAAGGACGTGTGCTCATATGAAACTTATTATCGTTGAATCTCCTCATAAGAGTGAAACCATCGAACATTTTTTGGGCTCTGACTTCAAGGTCCTGGCCTCAAAGGGACATATCCGCGATCTTGCCTCCAACGGCAAGATGGGATTGGGTGTCGACATCGAAAATGGATTCGTGCCGAATTACAAGATATCTCCGGACAAGACCCAGATCGTCAAGGAACTCAAGGCTGCCGTCAATAAGGCGGATGTCGTATATCTCGCAACCGACCCTGACCGTGAGGGAGAAGCCATCTCCTATCATTTGGCGACCGTTCTCGGCCTTGACATCAAGTCAACTCCAAGACTCGAATTCCATGAAATCACCAAGACGGCCATCCTGAAGGCCTTGGAAAATCCAAGACACATCGACATGGATCTTGTCGAATCCCAGGAAGCCAGAAGAATCATCGACAGACTCATGGGTTATCGTCTTTCCTATCTTCTCCAGAAGAAAATCAAATCCAGAAGCGCCGGAAGAGTCCAGTCCGTCGTACTGAAGTTCATCGTCGACAAGGAGAGGGAAATTCAGGCTTTCGTTCCGGTCGAATATTGGACGATCACAGGTCAGTTCGGTTCCGAGAATGAGAAATTCAAGGGCGAACTTGCCTCTCATGACGGTAAAGCCGTCAAGATCAACAACGAGATGGAAGCGGATGACATCATGAAGAATCTTCCTTCTGAGATGACTGTCACCAGTGTGAAGAGCCAGGTCACGAAGAACGAGCCTAAGCCACCGTTCATCACCTCAACCATGCAGCAGGAAGCCTATTCCCAGTGCCATTTCTCCACCAAGAAGACATCATCCCTTGCCCAGCTTCTTTATGAAGGTAAGGAAATCGATGGTGCCTTGACCGGTCTTATCACCTACATGAGAACCGACTCCACGAGACTTGCCGATGAATTCGTCACCCAGGCCAATCAGCACATTCTTGCAAGATATGGCAAGGAATATCTCGGCCATGCCCATATGCAGAAGGCCGGAAAGAACATCCAGGATGCCCACGAAGCCATCCGTCCTACCGACATCACCCTGACCCCGGAGAGAGTCAAGCCGTATCTCACACGTGATGAGCTTGCCCTATATACCTTGATCTATGATCGCGCCGTAAGTTCACTCATGGCCGCAAGAAAGAATCAGGTCACGACCATCACCATCAGCGGAAACGGCTATGACTTCACCAGCACCGAGACCAGGAACATCTTCCCAGGCTATTATGCCATCTATGGCAAATACGAGGAGAAGGAAGAGGTCAGCAAACTTCCCAAGGACATCAAGGAAGGAGATATCTTCCCTCTTGGCGATGTCGAGAAGCTTCAGCACTTCACCAAGGCTCCTTCAAGATACACGGAAGGAAAAATCGTCAAGCTCATGGATGATTCCAAGATCGGAAGACCATCCACCTATGCCAGCACCGTGTCCACACTCCTGACCAGAGATTATGTCGTCAGCCAAAAGGGTTCTTTTGTTCCGACAGAACAGGGCACTCTGACGGTCGACAAGCTTGAGGAATATTTCCCGAAGTACATGGATGCCGGATATACGGCAGCCATGGAAGAATCACTCGACAACATCGCCGACGGAAAGACGGATCGCAATCAGCTTCTAAGTGACTTCTGGGAGGAATTCACGAATTATTTCGAATCTGCCGAGAACAACATGGAGAAGCTTCAGCCAAAGGTCGTCGAGGGAAGAGTCTGCCCGAACTGCGGAAAACCGCTTGTCTACCGCAAAGGCAAATATGGAGAATTCATCGGCTGCTCCGATTATCCCAACTGCACCTATATCGAAAAGGATAAACCGGATGTCATCGTCGACCACGTCTGCCCGGTCTGCGGTGGCCAGCTTGTCTTAAGAAAAGGCAAGAGAGGTGAATTTGTCGGCTGCATGAACTATCCGAAGTGCACCTACATGGAAGACAGGGAAGGTCATCCGATTTCCAAGGAAAAGAAGCCTGTCGAAATCCCTGCCGATGCTCCGATATGCCCACAGTGTGGTGTCGGACATCTCATCGAGAAGAAGAGCAGATGGGGAAAGACCTTCATCGGCTGTTCCAATTATCCAGCCTGCCATTACATCCAAAAGGATGAAAATGAGAAAGCTGAGACCAAGACGACGAAGAGACGTTATTCCAAAAAGAAATAGACTATAAGGAGGCTACCATGAAGGTGGTCTCTTTTTGGAGGCAAAAAGATGACAAAAACAGAATTTGTCGAGGCCAAGAAGGGCTTGGCTGTCGATAGGGATGAAAGAATCGAAAACAGCAGACAGAATCTCCTTCTCGACAAGAAAGCCTACAAGGAAAAGAAGAAGTTCTACCGCGAACAGAAGAAGCTCTACAAGCAGGAATATCTTGCCAAGAAGCAGTTTCTGAAGAATGATTTTTCCGGAAACCACGAAAAGGAGACCAAGATCAAGGAAAGATATCTTTCTCAGGAGGAAATTTCCCAGCTCAGGAAGAAACAGTTGCTTCCTTTCTATCTGCATAGCGAGGAAATCTTCAACATGGTCACCCATATCGTCGGTGGTGGCCTTTCCGTCATAGGTCTGATCCTGGGTGTCATCTTTTCCGTGTTGAAGAAGCCGGGAGACATGGTCTCACTTATTTCCATGATCATCTTCGGAATCACAAGTATCACCCTGTATGTGATTTCTTCCATCTATCATGGACTACATATCAACAGGGGAAAGAGAGTCTTTCAGGTTCTTGACCACTGCACCATCTATATCCTGATTGCCGGAACATATGTTCCGATCACATTGATCGGTTTGGCTGACCATATGCCGTATAACGTCATACTTCTTTCCGTCGTCGTATTGCTTGCCGTTCTTGGTGTGGTCCTCAATGCGACCATGATGAGAAAGATTCTCGTCAAGGTCATATCCATGATTCTTTATATCGCCATCGGCTGGGGAATCATCTTCTTCTATCCTTGGCTTGTCACGGGATCATTAGGTATATCCGGTACATGGCTTCTCATCGGTGGAGGTATCACCTATACCGTCGGTTCCATCCTTTATGGCATAGGTTCAAAGAAGAGATACTGGCATTCCATCTTCCATATCTTTGTCATTGGCGGAACCTTGCTGCAGTATCTCTGTGTCCTTCTTTATGGCATCATCGGACTATGACGGAGAAGAAAAAAAAGAGTCGCATCGAAAGAGTCCAGGACGAGGAATTTTCCTCTTTCCTGGATTATCTTGTCTCTGTCAGGGGGTACTCTGAAAAGACGGCCATATCCTATGGAGAGGATGTCGCCGCCTTTCTTATTTTTCTTTCTGAGCAGGGAAAGACGAAGGGACAGGTGGACAAGGATGTCATAAGGACATATCTTTTGGAACTGAACCTGAAAAAGATGGATAAATCCTCCATCAAGAGAACTCTTTCCTCCCTCAGACATTTCTACAGATATCTCTATACCTTCAAGGGCTATGTGGGAAATCCTTTTGAGACGGTGTCCACACCAAAGAAGGACAAGAAGTTGCCAGGCTTTCTTTCCTATGATGAAATCTGTGACTTCCTTGACGGAAATCTGAAAAGAACCGACTTTCTTGCCTCCAGGGATCAGGCTATACTGGAACTGCTTTTCGCTTCTGGGCTGAGATGTGCGGAAATCATCTCTCTTGATGTCTCCGACATCGATTATGACGTCAGGAGGGTCAAGGTCAGGGGAAAGGGAAACAAGGAAAGAATCGTTCCTTTTTCCATGACATGTCTTGAAGCCTTGCGTTCCTATCAGACGATACTGAGAGAAAGAATCGTTGCCGACAAGAATGAGAATGCCTTCTTCCTCAATGCAAGAGGAAAAAGGATGACGGAACGGGGATTGGAATATATTGTCTCCGAGGCGGCGCTGAAGTCTGGTTTCCCATTGAAGATACATCCTCACATGCTCCGACATTCCTTTGCGACTGAATTGCTCAACAACGGTGCTGATTTGAGAACAATCCAGGAATTCCTCGGCCATTCCTCCATCCGTACCACATCCATCTATACCCATGTCAGTTATGCTGAACTGAAAGATACATACGAAAGGTGCTTCCCAAAAATCATGAATCAGGAAAAGAAAAAAGCCGTCATCTTCGATTTCAACGGAACGATGTTCTTCGACGAAGACAAGCACGTCGTCTCCTGGCGTGAGTTTGCCATGGAAAAATATGGGTTGGAAATCAAGGATGAGGATTTTCCTTGTCATATCCATGGCTTCAACAACAAGGCCATCCTGGAATGGATGAGTGGAAAGAAACTTTCTGAGGAGGAAGTCGAAATCCTTTCCACCGAGAAGGAACTCATGTATCAGAAACTATGTGAACATGACAGGAAGAATCTGCATCTCGTATCCGGCCTGACCGAATTTCTTGACCTGCTGAAGAAAAACGGCATTGTTTTAGGTATCGCCACGGCCAGCCGGAAACCGAATGTGGATTGGTATATAAGGACATTCGGCCTTCTTGATTGGTTTGATGAAAAGAACATCATCTATGATGACGGAACCTTGACCAAGGGAAAACCAGATCCGATGATCTATCTTCGTGCCTATGAGAGGTTAGGTGTGAAAAAGGAAGATACGATAATTTTCGAGGATTCCATCTCAGGGATCGAAAGCGCCAGCAAGAGCAATCCTCATATGGTCATCGGCATTAGGCCCATGGAAGACCTTCATCTGATAGAAGACAAGGAGGAATTGGCCTTTGCCATCAGTGACTATCAGGATATTCCTGAACAAGTGATGTCATTTCTTGGCCTGAAGGATGCAAAATGAAGTCACAAAAAAATTGCGATGTCCCAACCGGATGCTATCCGGATGAGACATCGCTTTTTTTCAGAAAATCAGTCGCCTAATATTGTCTTCAGGGCCGTGCCTTTGTAAAGCAGTTCGTATGAGATTGATGAATCAGATGGCTTTGTATCGAATGTGACATGAATGTTTTCCATGGATACGATGCCGCTTTCGTCGGCCTTTGCCTTGCTGATGTCAATTGTGTCGACATGAGAACTGATATAGCTATAGGTCTCCGTGACACCGTTTGTGGAGATGTAGCCAGCTTTGAATCCCTCTGCAAAAAAGATACAGTCATAAGTCTTGCCATCGAATTTGAGCTTGAAGTCTGTCTTGTTGAGAGTGACGGTCTGTTCACCTTCGTTCAAGACGTTGACGGTCAGATAACTGACTTCCTTCTTGCTTTTGGCACTTTCATAAAATGTCTGGAAACCAGTGCGTTCATCCCTGTAAATCCTGAAATCACTGCTGTTTCCTGTTTCGGAACATGAACATAAAAATAATGGTACGAATGCCAATAATGCTAATCTTTTCATTTTGATACCTCTTTGCAGCAACTTATTATACAATTTATTTGATTTGTTTCAACTGAATAAATCAGTTCTTTATGAATGGTGGCTTGATGACTTGTGAACAAAAATGTTTGTGTCTGCTAACCTGCTTTTTTGGCAATTGTTCATTCATATACAAGTTGTTTTTGAGATTTTTTGATATGAAAATCTATGAAAAGACTTTATTTGCACGGTTTGAGTATGTATACTAAATATAGACTAAATGTAAAAGAACAGCCATGAAAACAATGAATGAATTATTGAATGCTTCTCTCAGAAGCTTACAGGCGACCGTGACATTCACCGGATGGACGATTGCTGATATTGTCATATGTACTCTCATCGTCGGAGTGATATCCTTCTTCATCTGCTTCAGGATCAGAAGAATGTGGGTCATCATCGGATATTCCGTCCTTGATGTACTGTTCGTCCTAAGCATGTTCCTTGTCGATCTGAAATATCTTCCTTTCCTTGCCCTATCCCTGCTTATCGTTCTTTCCATCATCTGTCTTACCATCAATGCAGGTGTCCTCAGAAAATATCTTGCAAAGTCACTGAAGGGAACGACCATCGCCGCTGGTTCCGTCGGCAAGAAGAAATTCGATCAGGAACAGCTTGTGAAGAATCTTGTCGTTGCTGTCAACTGGCTGAGCGAAAACAAGGTCGGTGCCCTGATCACCTTCGAAAAGGATACTCCGCTTGATGATTTCATGAAATCAGGCACATACATCAATTGCCCGTTCACTCCGGAAATCGTCGAAACCATATTCTATGAAGGCACAAGGCTTCATGATGGTGCCATCATCATCAAGGATGATACGATTGTTGCCGCTGCCGTCTATTATCCGCCGTCAACCAAGGCTGTCGTCGGAAAGTTCGGTGCCAGACATAGAGCTGCCCTAGGTATCAGTGAAGTCACGGATTCCATCACGATTGTCGTCTCTGAGGAAACCGGACGTATCTCCATTGCCCATGGCGGCATGCTTGATAACATCAAGACTGCAGACTTCGAGAAATATTTCAGAAACCAGCTTAACTAAAAATAGCCATCCCCTTACAGATGTAAGAAAAGGATGGCTTTTTTCATGGAATGGATTATTTGTTTCTAGGCTTCCTGGCTTCAAAGAGAAAGAAGCAATAACGCGTATCCGGAATTTTCTTTATGGTGAAATGATAATTGTGATTGAAGGTGAAGCTTGTCGTCTGATCCATGACATAAGGTGTTTCCTTGATTATGTTTTGGTCAACCAGAAGACTGCGCAATTTCTGACTGCTGTTTGCCTGGTTGAAAAGTTCATCTTCGACAAAGACGAGCTCATAGGACTTCTTCACATCCTTTCCCATGTTCTCATCCTCCATAAGGGAATTGAAGAAATGGATGAAGTCGTTTTTTCTTGTGGAGGATCTCAATTGTGAGATTCTGATGTTTGTTGCTTCGTTGTGATAGGTTATCAGCAATGCGTCATCCTTGAGCTGAAGGATGTTCCCTTTTGTGATCATGCTCTCCATATATTCCTTCAATAGGGAGGTGATGGAACTGTTTTCTATTTTTTTTGGAAGATGATGGTAGATGAAGTTTGAAAAAATGAGGGAATAGTTAGGCCTTACCTCATTTGCGTCGAATACATTTTCGTATCTGTCAGCCATGAGTCTATAGTTGGTGGCCAGTCTTTCGGCAACACTTTTAGGTTCTATGACTTCTATCAGTTCTCCATACTGAAGGGACCAATAATAGAATGCTGCCTCGTCACAATAGAAGGAAACGAAGGTGTTTCCGTCTTTTGTCTTGAATTCAGCCTTCTTGCCAAACCAGTCGATGATGTCAGAATATGCCTTTTCATCGTGGACCAATAGCTTACAGAAGGATACTTTGTCTCCGAAGATGTAGACATGACGGTTTATGTAGTCATAGATGTCAAACTTGTTTCCGTTGTTGACGCTTTCAATGTTGATGCAGTCTGCTTCTTCGATTTTGATGTTGCGGATATAGTCGACGCGGAATGTTGAAATATTCCTATGGTTCTTCATGCTTGCAAGGAGATAGTATTTGCCGAAGTTGTTGACAAGATAGAATGGTGAGACCTGATAAATGAATCCATGCATTCTCAGGGTTTCATTCCCATCCCTGTCATAGTCTGCATATTGGAAGGATATCTGTTTTTTCTGCTCGACGGCTTCGTTGATGATTTCGATGTTCAAAAAGAAATCCGCATCGGAGTTTCTGTTGATGTCTTCCGATTTGTAGAGATAGGCATACTTTTTCCTTTGATTCCTGGAAAGCATTCCATATAGGACGTTGGACAAATCCTGAGCCTGTTTTCCGGTGATGTTCTTTGAGGAGAAGATGGCGTCGACCAGAAACTGGATCTGCGACTCATCCAGTTCCCTTGAAAGGAGAGCAACTCCGCCTTTCGTTCCCTTCTGGTTGATGTCATAGCCGAGCTCGGAAAGAAGACTGATGTATTTTCCGACCGTCTTTCTTTCCAAGGTGATTCCTGAATCGTTTTCCACTTTCTGGATAATGTCCTTTTGGGTAAGATAGTGATCTTTGTCGCTGTATTCCTTCAATGTGTTGAGAATCAATAGGATGGTTGCGCTCTTTGTGTCTTGAATAAACATATATGTACCTCTTTTTTCTCATATTCTATCATCATTAGATGTATATGTACATAATTTTACACATAAAAATGAGTATTATATCCTTGTCAGATGGAGGTAATCATTATGGTACAGGTATTGAAGGACAATCATGGAAGAGTCTTGGGAATGACAAGACCAGAGGGCAACAGGGAAAACATCTATGATCCGGAAGGAAGAAGACTTGGCTATTTTGATGGAAGCAGGACATTTGATATCTATTCCAATCTTGTGGGAGAAGGAAACCTGTTGGCGTTGCTTCTTAGAATCTGAAGCGGATGACTGATGAATATCCATTCATTCCGTTTTGAAAACATGGACTGAATTTCATTGTGAGGCGATTTTTACCCCTCTATAAAAATGCTTCGGGAATTTGTATAATAATATCTTGAGGTAAATTTATCATTGTGGACAGTTCAGACTTTATACTAGCCGAAGATGTTACATCAAAACCATTGGTCTGGGGAATGCCGATGTGGTTGGCATTCGTCGTCATTGGAATATTATTGCTTTTGACAGGTACGTTCTCCGCATGCGAGAACGCATATTCCACCTGTAACAAATATCATTTCAGGGCAGAGGCGGAAAAAGGAAAGAGATATGCAAAGATCATAACAAGCCTGGTCGACAAGTTCGACAATACGCTTGTCGCGATTTTGGTTACATCAAATACCTTATCCACCATCATGTCTTTCATCTCCGCGATGCTGTGGCTCAATATCGCCGAGATGAATCATTGGGCAGATGGCATGGAAGCCATATTCTCCACTGTTGTCATGGGTTTTCTTTTCTATGTCGTTGCCGATACGATACCCAAGGTCATCTCCAGGGCGATTCCGGATACTGTTGCCATATTGATGGCATATCCCTTGAAGACATTGCAGATAATTCTTTTCCCAATCATCTTTGTATTCCAAAAACTTCTTTCCCTGATACACCGCCTTCTTCATCTTCATGACGAAAACCTGTTGAGCAAGGAGGATCTTCTCTTTGAGGCAAACCAGGCCATCAATGAGGACGTGGAGCTCATTGGCGATGAGAACCAACCGGAAGAAAAGGAAAAACTATTTGAAAACGATGAGACGGAAATCCTCAATCATGTCCTTACATTCGATGAGATGACGGTCCAGCAGGTCTATGTGCCATTGGACAAGGTATTCTCGCTTGACATCAACGGACTGACGGCAGACAAAATCAACAAGGCGATTTCGGAAACGGAATTCAGCCGTATTCCGATCTATGATGAGAAAAAGGACAACATCATCGGAATTCTTGTCCTCAGAATCTATTTCGAAGAATATATCCAGGATCCACATTTGAGCATCCCATCCATATTGGAACAGGTTGTGGAAATTTCCTGTGACATGAAACTGGATGATGCCTTACATGAACTCAACAGTCAAAAAGAACATATGGGTATCGTCAAGAAGGATGGTGCCATCTTAGGCATCGTCACCATGGAGGATATCCTCGAGGAAGTCGTCAACGACATCTCCGAGGACCCAACGTTGGAACCGGATGGTGAGGTAAGCGAAAATGAATGAAATCGTGAAAATCATCATCTATACCATCGTTCTCCTCATCTGTCTATGTCTGTCATTCGTCTTTTCCAGTGCCGACATGACATATGGGAGCGTCTCCGTACATAAACTGGATGAACAGATTTCCCTTAACCCGGGAAAGAAATCACTGGTGCGTGCAAAGAAGCTTACCATGGATTATGACAGAAGCATTGCCACGATTCTCTTCGGAAACGATATCGTCAATGCAGGTTTGGATTCCTTTGCCACTCTTCTTGGCGTCAATCTCTGCTTTTTGATCCTTGGATCAGATTCGACTTTGAGCGAGACATGGGGTCTTGTCGCCTCTCTTGTCGTCTTGGTCTTCAAAATCTGCTTCGGTGAGATTGTCCCCAAGTCCATCTCGAAGATCAACAATCTGAAACTTGCGAGAGTTTATGCAAACTTCATCACCTCTCTTACCTATATCTTCTTTGTCATCACATATCCCGTCTCTCTTTTGGGCAAGGGAGTGTCAAAGGTGTTCTCCCATAGCCCTGCAGAGGAACCGATTGCCCAGGAAGAACTTCATGAGATGATCGATGACATTGAGGAACATGGCCAGGTGGATGAAGAAAAGGCTGACATGCTTCATGATACCATCAAGTATACACAGACACAGGCCAATGAAATCATGACGCCGAGAGTCAATCTTTATGCGATTGACATCGATGACCCTCTTGAGGAAATCATCAAGGAGCCTGAACTCTATCAACACGGAAGAGTCCCGGTCTATCAGGACACGATTGACAACATCATCGGCTATATCCAGACAAAGACATTGATGAAGGAATATCTTGCCAATCCTGAATTCTCCATCAGGGATATCCTTCTTGAACCGATGAGATTCCCGGATACGGCGGAAATCAATGATATTCTCAGGGAATTCAAGAAGACAAAGAAGCAGTTTGCCCTGGTCATGGACGAATATGGTGGATTGGATGGTGTCATCACCATGGAAGACATCCTTGAGGAAATCGTCGGAGAAATCTGGGACGAGAATGATCGCACCCAGGAACCGATTGTCAACTGCAAGGATGGCTCCTATATCATCGACGGAAACGTCACTTTGGAAGATTACTGTGATCTGTTCGACATCGATTTCAGTTCCATCAATACGGATTATCTGACCATCGGTGGATTCATCATCGAGCTGCTTGACGACCACTTTGCCAATGTCGGAGACGAGGTCGACTTCGAGAACACGCATATCAAGGTCATCGCCGTGGATGAGAACGATGCCATCAACCGTGTCCAGGTCAGAAGATTGGAAGAAACGGAGGAATGAACGTGGATGGGGAAACCCATCCATTTTTGATTCCTTCAGCATGGCATAATGGAAACATAGGATGTAAAAAGAGAGTCAATTTTCCATCCATCCATCGAAAATTCGAGAAAACCCGGCGTATATGTCTTATAATTCTTGAAAGAGGAAAAAACAATGAGAGATCTTGATTACCTGAAATTGCTTTCCAAGTCGTTTCCGAATGTGAAGAGTGCGACTACGGAAGTCATCAATCTTTCTGCCATCAGCGAGCTTCCGAAGGGAACCGAATTCTTTCTTAGCGATGTCCATGGCGAATATGAATCATTCTCCTATCTCATGAGGTCATGCTCCGGAGTCATCTATACGAAGATGAGGAAAGCTTTGGGTTCCACCCTTTCCGATGAGGAATATGACAGGATGGCTGATCTCATCTATTATCCGGAAGAGAACATCGCCAGGATATTCCGTGAGAATCCGACTGCGGAATGGCAGAAATCGACCATGGAAAATCTTGTCAGGATTGCAAGATTCGTCTCCAGCAAATATACAAGAAGCAAGGTCAGAAAGAGAATGCCAAGTCCATTCAGCTATACGCTTGATGAACTTATCAATTCCAATTCTGAGGATCTCAACACCCAGACATATCATGGGGCAATTCTGAATGCGGTCGTTGAAGCCGGATATTCCTCATCCTACATTCTGGCTTTATGCAAACTTATACAGGCTTTGTGTGTCGATCACCTTCATATCGTCGGCGATATCTTTGACAGAGGACCACGTGCGGACAAGATCCTTGATGAACTGATGACATTCCCCGAAATCGATATTCAGTGGGGAAACCATGATGTCACATGGATTGGCGCATCCCAAGGTAACATGACATGCATCGCCAATGTTCTTCATATTGCGACTCTGTACAATTCCTTCGATGTCATCGAATCCGGATACGGCATCAACTTAAGACCTTTATCCATGTATGCGGAAGCACTGTACAAGGATGATCCGTGTCTTCAGTTCAGACCACATCTGCTGGATACCAACGTATCGGATTCCGTGTCACCGGATCTTGCAGCCAAGATGTGCAAGGTCATTACCATCATCATGTTCAAGCTTGAAGGCCAACTCATCAAACGCCATCCGGAATACCACTTGGGAACGAGACTTCTTCTCGATGGACTGGATGTAAAGAATGGAACCATCACATTGAACGGAAAAACATTCGAATTGAAAGATAAAAACCTTCCGACCTTTGATGAAGATGACATCAGAAGGCTGACTGATGAGGAAGAGGAACTGATGAAGAACCTCCAGTATAGTTTCACCCATTCCGAAAAACTGAAGAAGCACATCAAATTTCTTCTCAAGAGGGGAAATATCTATAAGGTTCATAATGGAAACCTTTTATATCATGCCTGCGTTCCGATGAATGAAAACGGAACCTTCATGGACGTCGAGACTCCGGAAGGTACCTTCTCAGGCAAGGAATACATGGATCATTGCGAAAGAAAGATACGTCACGCCTGCAATCTTCCTTTCGATGATCCAAACAAGGAGAACGAGACGGATTATCTTTGGTATATGTGGTGTGGACCAAAGTCACCGCTTTTCGGAAAAGACCAGATTACTACCTTCGAAAGGACATTCATCGATGATGCCTCTCTATATCATGAGGACTACAATCCATATTATGAATTCTCAAAGGACAAGAAATATGTCGAGATGATTCTTGAGGAATTCCATGCCGACAAGGAACGTGGACATATCATCAACGGACATGTGCCTGTCCTGGTCAACAAGGGTGAATCTCCGATCAAGGCGGAGGGAAGACTCTTCAAGATCGATGGCGGACTTGCAAAGTCCTTCCATTCCAAGACCGGTATTGCCGGATATACACTTATCAGCAACTCCCATCATATCGCCCTTGTCCAGCATAAGAACTTTGCCAGGGGTGAAAGCAACCTCTCCAAGGTGAAAATCGTCGAGGAGTTCCCGGAAAGAATCTTTGTCAAGGATACCGACAAGGGAACGGAAATCAAGGAGCAGATTGCCGACTTGAAGGAACTTATCCAGGCTTACGAGGACGGCAAAATATCCGAAACCAAATAAATGAAAATATCCGCATGTCATCTTTCTTTGCTGAAAGAATGACTGCGGATATTTTGATTACTTCTTTTTCTTGAACCAGTTGAAGAATCCACCCTTCTTGGATTCGAGGTCGTCAAGCTTCTTGATGAGATCCTTCTGTTCCTGGGTCAGACTCTTCGGGAACTTGACGTTGATGGTGACATATTGGCTTCCTACCTTGCCATTAGGTGTTGTGATACCTTTGCCGTTCATCTTGAGAATGGTGTTTGGTTCCGTGCATGGTGGAATGACCAAGTCACAGTCTCCGGTCACCGTCGGAACGGTGACGGTTGCACCAAGAAGTGCATCCGTGTAGGAAATCGGTGCGTTGATATAGACGTCGGCACCTTTTCTGATGAATGTCTGGGATGGGGAGACGCTGATCTGAATGATGAGATCACCGTTTTCTCCGCCGTTCACACCCGGTTCACCTTTGCCGGTGATGCGGATTTTGTCATCCGTGTCGACACCATGTGGAATGTTCACCGTGATGGTCTCGTTGACTTGGACTCTTCCTGAACCATGGCAATGGTCACAGGCATGTTTCACCGTCTTGCCTTTTCCGTGACATGTCGGACACTCTTCTTCGCTTTCCATGACGCCGAAGATGGTTTGGCGACGGGCTCTTACCCTACCTGAACCATGGCAAGTCTTGCATGTCTCGACATCGCTTGCGGATTTGGCTCCCGAACCGTGGCAGTCCGGACATACACCCACATAGGAAAGGGGAATATCGACCTTGGTACCCTTGACCGCCTGGTCAAAGTTGATCTTGATCTGGACGAGTCTGTCGTTTCCCTTATGTGGCATGTTTCCTCTTCTCTGACGGGAACTTCCACCGCCGAAGAAGGAGGAGAAAATGTCATTGATGTCGCCGAAGTCTTCAAATCCTCCGCCCTGGAATCCATTGAATCCCTGCTGGAATCCGTTGGCTCCATTGTTGTCGAAGGCGGCATGTCCGAATTGATCGTACTGTGCTCTCTTCTGTTGGTCGCTTAAGACTTCGTAAGCTTCCTGGACTTCCTTGAACTTTGCAGGGGCGTCCGGCGATTTGTTGAGGTCCGGGTGATATTGTTTGGCAAGTTTTCGATAGGCGCTTTTGATTTCGTCCTGAGTGGCAGTCTTGTTGACGCCAAGGACTTCATAGTAATCACGTTTTTGATCTGCCATTGCAAAATCCTCCTATTGAAGGAAGAAGCCCGGAACGTTCCGGGCTTGATCCGTATTGATTAGTTGTCCTTCTTTTCGGTGAAGGTTGCATCCACAACATGTGGATCGTTGTTGTCAGCGGCAGTGGACTGTTCGTTTCCACCGGCGGTCTGACTGGAGGCGTTGGCAGTATTGTTGGCCTGTGCCTGATAAACCTGGTTGGCAGCCTGCTGGAGCTGGGCAATCTTGGCTCTGACGGTTTCGAGATCGTTCTTGTCGAGAGCTTCCTTGATTTCATCTCTGATCTTCAAAGCGGACTGCTTTGTATTTTCATCGACTGGATGATCTTTGTCATTGACCTGACGATCGATGCTGTCGATGAGCTGCTGAGCTTCGTTTCTGGTGTCGGCATCTTTCTTTCTCTTGTCATCAGCATCCTTGTTGGCTTCGGCTTCCTTGACCATACGGTCGATTTCATCCTTGCTGAGACCAGAGGAGTTGGAAATTGTGATATGCTGTTCCTGATTTGTATCCAAATCCTTTGCGGAGACGGAGACGATGCCGTTGACATCGATGGAGAAGGTAACCTGAATTCTCGGTTCGCCACGACGTGCCGGACGGATGCCTTCGAGCTTGAATCTGCCTAAGAACTTGTTGTCCTGGGCCATTGGACGTTCACCCTGGAAGACCTGGATTTCGACGCCTGGCTGATTGTCTTCGGCAGTGGAGAAGACCTGGCTTCTGGTGGTAGGAATGGTTGTGTTTCTTGGAATGAGTGGAGTCATGACGCCACCTAAGGTCTCAAGGCCCAAGGTAAGTGGAGTGACATCGAGAAGGACGACATCCTTGACGTCGCCGCGGATGACACCGCCCTGAATGGCGGCACCGACGGAAACGGCTTCATCCGGGTTGACGGACTGATTTGGCTTCTTGCCGTTGCAGAGACGTGTGACAAGGTCGACGACGGCTGGCATACGGGTGGAACCACCGACCAAAATGACATCGGTGAGGTCAGCGACAGAGAGCTTTGCATCGCTTAAGGATTTTTCGAATGGGGTCTTGCAGCGATCGATGAGGTCAGCTGTGAGATCCTGGAACTTGGCTCTTGTGAGCTCGGTTTCGAAGTTGACAGGTGCGCCATCCTTGAATCCGATGTATGGCAAGGAAATGGTTGTCTGAGTCTGGGCGGAAAGGTTGATCTTGGCCTTTTCGGCTTCGTCTCTGAGACGCTGAAGGGTTGGCTTGTCGGCTGGGTTGGTCTTGGAGATGTTGATGCCGCATTCAGCGGAAATCTGGGAAATCAACCAATCGATGATATGGTTGTCCCAGTCATCGCCACCGAGTTCGGTATCACCGGAGGTGGAGAGAACTTCGAATGTTCCATCACCGATATCGAGGATGGAGACATCGAGTGTACCACCACCCAAATCGAAGACAAGGATCTTGCCGGACTTCTTGGAATCCATACCATAGGCCAAGGCGGCTGCGGTTGGTTCGGAGATGACACGGACGACATCAAGACCGGCGATGGTACCGGCATTCTTGGTTGCCTGTCTCTGATCATCGTTGAAGTATGCAGGGCAGGTGATGACAGCCTTGCTTACGGTCTGACCGAGATACTTCTCGGCATAGCTCTTCATATAGGTAAGGATCTTTGCGGAGATTTCTTCCGGAGTGAAATCCTTGTTGATGCAATTGATGTGGGTCATGTTTCTGGTACCCATCTTTCTCTTGATGGAGTGAACGGTGTCTGGGTTTGTCAGAAGCATACGCTTTGCGGCGTTACCGACGATTTCTTCGCCGTCTTTCTTGAATGAGACGACGGAAGGGCATGTGTTGGTTCCTTCCGGGGATGGGATGACCTTGACGGTGTGATCATCCTGCATGTAAGATGCGACAGAGTTTGTAGTACCCAAATCGATACCTAAGATAATTTCTTTAGCCATAATATTTAATCCTCCTATGATTAATCTTTCTTTTCGGAATCAGCTTCAGCTGGTTTCTCTTCGGCTTTGACTTCCTCGACTTCCTTCTTCTTGGTCACGATGACTCCGCATGGACGGAGAAGATGATCGAACATCTTGTATCCCTTGGTGAAGACATCGGCGACCTTGTTGTCTTCCTCACCCTCGACGGTGGAGAAGGCCTGCATCGTATCCGGATCGTATTCATCACCCTTCTTCGGGTCGATGATGGTGACATCCTGCTGCTTGAGTACGGCAATCAGCTTGGAGTGGATCATGACGAAGCCCTGAAGGTATTTCTTCACGACTTCATCCTTCGGCTCATTCTTCAAAGCCATGTCGAATCCATCCAATGCCGGTATGAGTTCCTCGATCAGGGACTGCTTTGCGTATTTCTTGAAATCGGATGTTTCTTTCTCGACCTGCTTTCTGGTGTTGGACATATCGGCATAGGCCTGGAAATATTTGTTCTTCCATTCATCTGCCTTCTTGTCTGCTTCCTCGAACCTGTTCTGGTAATCTCTGACCTTTTTCTTCAGGTCCTCGATTTCCTTTTCATAATGTTTTTTCAGTTCCTTGGAAGAATCTTCCTTCTTTTCTTCCTTGGCTTCTTCCTTTTTATCGGTGACGGGGATTTCCTCGGCTTCAGGCTTGGTTTCCTCTTCTACCTTTTTTTCTTCTTTCTTTTCTTCGCTCATTTCTTGGCTCCTTTCTTGGTGGCCGCCTTCTTTTTGGCTGTCGATTTCTCCGTCTTTACTTCCTCAGGCATGGATATCGGAACCAGGGATGATGTCTGACTTCCACCCTGGAAGAAATATCTGTCGAGCATATAGACGGTGTATTCCAATGCGGATAGGACTTTCTTGTAGTCCATTCTCTTTGGGCCGACGACTGCCAACTGATCCTTGCCGTTGAACTTCTTCGATACGATGGCAAAGTCCCCTTTGTTTTCGTTCGTGAAGGCGACATTGACATTCCCTAGGTCATCCTTTCCGGATAGGTTCTTTTCCAGTCCGTTGGGATCCTGCAAGGCTGAGAAGGCATTCATGAATGATTCCTTGCTGCTGCTGAATTCCGGAAGGGAAAGAAGGTTCTTTTCACCATATACCTCGTATCTTTTCCTGGTGAAGGATACAAGCGCCTGCAGGAAGGCCTGCATGATGATGTCTCCACCCTTTCCGAATGTCTCTGTGACAAGAGGCTGAAGCGCCTTTGCCTTGGCTTCGAGATCAACGATTTTCGTTCCGGCAAGTCTTTCATTGAGCATTGCCATGGTGTTTGACAACTGCTGGAATGTCGTGCCATCCTTCGGATTGATGAAGAATGTCTTCTTTTCGACATAACCGGAATCGGTGATGAAGATGCCCATGGCACTTTTCTCCGTCAGCCTGAGGAGCTGTACGGAAACGAGTGTTTCGTTTGAGGTTTTCGAACCTAGCACGACTGTTGCCATGTTGGTCATCTCGGAAAGCATCTCACAGGACTTTGCAATGACATCCTCGACGGATTTCGATTTGTTGCGAAGAACGTCCTGGAACTCCCTCTGGAACTCCATGTCAACGGAATTCATCAGAGAAGAATTGTCGAGATGATCCAGATAATATTGATAGCCTTTGGCGGAAGGGACTCTGCCGGAAGACACATGTGTCTTTTCGAGCATACCTTCCTTTTCAAGCTCCATCATGGCGTTTCTGATTGTCGCACTGGAACAGTCCATGTTGTAGACTTTCAATATCGTCTTGCTACCGACCGGCTGAGCGGTCTTGATGAATTCTTCGACGATGCATTTGAGTATTTCGTCTTTTCTTTCCAATTTCATGCCGCCCTCCCTGGCACTCACTGTTTTCGAATGCCAAGAAATATTATATACGGAAATTTAGCAAATGCAAGACTTGAGTGCTAAAAATTAGCAGTACATATCCAGGCCAAGAAAAAAGTGCCTATAAGGCACTCTTATTTCCTGTGGGCGATGATGACGTGGATATCCACACCCTGGGAACGGAACTTCTTTTCATATTCCGTCGGTGGGAGATAGTCGACATTCTCGCTGTAGAAAGGCTCGATGATTTCGATGTCGAAGAGTCCGGTTTCGTTGAAATATTCCACGGAATCATGGAATAGGTCGACATTGTCCGTCCTGAAGTAGAGCGTACCCTCATCACTTAGGATTCTGTGGTATTCTTTCTGAAGCGTCGGATAAGTCAGTCTTCTATGATGTTGCTTTTTCTTTGGCCATGGGTCAGAGAAGTTGAGGTAGATTTTCTTCAGCTGACCATCCTTGATCAAGGGAAAGATTCTTTCAATCGGTGCGTTGAGAATCATGAAGTTGGAATGGTCTTCCTTGATGGCGGAAAGATGCTTTACCGCCAAGGCAAAGGCGTTTCTGTTGATTTCCACGCCAAGATATTTTTCGCTTGGTTCGAGTTTGCTGACTTCAAGAAGGAATCCACCCTGCCCGGAACCGATTTCGAGGTTGTCGAAGGTCTTTATGGATTCAGGGTCGAAATCAGAGAGATTTCTGGCGATGTCCTTGTTTGCCTCAAGGACGTCATCCGCCCATTTGCGATGTCTCAGTCTCATCTTAGAAAGGCTTCTTTCCGCTTCTCAGATATTCGCTGATGTCATAGATGGCATGGGCATAGATCTGCATATTGTCGTAGAAGTCGGAAAGAGGGAAGAATTCGTCATCGCCGTGCATACGATAATCCCTGTTGGGGAACTGGGCACCGAAGGCCACGGAATTTTTGCTTTCACGGGCATAGGTTCCTCCGCCGATGGCAAGAGGTGTGGATTCAAGATCACCGGTTTCCTTCTGGTAGGCATTGAGAAGAATCTTGACGAAGTCAGACTTTGGATCAGCGACAAATCCATCGCTTCCACCTAGGAGAGTCACTTCGGCATGTGTTTTCTCGCTGACGTTGTCGATGACTTTCTTGACATCCATGTCACTTGGGAAACGGACATTGACGGCGATGGTCAGTTTGTTCTGATCATAGCTGATTCTTCCGACATTGTAGGAAGTCTCAGTGAAGAATTCGTTTTTGAAGTTGCCGTTGAATGTTTCGCCGACACCATCATGATAGGCAAAGAAGACATCCTGGAATATCTTGCTGTTGAAGACTTTTCCAAGGAAATGGAGCATGTAGAGACCGGCATTGACACCATTCCATGGCATGGAACCATGATATGGCTTTCCGAAGAACTTCAATGTCTTTCCATCAAAGCTTGCCTTGACGTTCTTATGTCTTTCAAGATAGGAGGGAAGCTCTTTTTCTATGTCGTCCTGATGGAGAGAGACTTCACAGCTTGCCTCGGCAGGAACGATGTTCAGTGCGGAGCCCAAGCTGAAATTACTGATGCCTAAGACGGTGACAGGATAGCTTGCCTCATAGGCATAGATGGATTTTTCTCCGTAAATCAGAGGATAATCCGCATCCGGAGAGATGCCGAGAGTCGGATATTCCTTCTTCATTTCCTCGAAATAATGCTTGAGGCAGAGGGAATCGTTCTCTTCGTTTCCACCGAAGAGGAATCTCATCTTATATCCACCTAACATGTTGTTGTCCATCAGTGCCTTGACGGCATAAAGACAGGCAAGGGCAGGGCCTTTGTCATCGGATGTTCCTCTTCCATAGAGAATGTTGCCATCCACCACCCTGATTTTGAATGGATCACCGGTCCAGTTTTCCTTCTTGACGGGAACGACGTCACAATGACCATAGATGTCGAAGATCTTCTTGCCTTCGCCATAGGTCAGCTCCGTGACATAATTGTCGCAACGGTCTACCTTGAAGCCTAACTTCTTTCCTAACTTTGCGACATATTCCAAAGCCTCGTCGACGCCTTTGCCGAAAGGCATATCCTTGGACTGCGTCTTTGGATCAAGGACGGAGTCGATGGAAACAAGTTCCTTAAGGCTCTGAAGTGCCTCTTCCTTGTATGGTTCGACGAGCTTCTTCCATTCTGTGTCGTTCATATGAACCGGCATTGCGTTTTCTTTCATTTCTGTTTTCCTTTCTTAATCGTCCTTGTCTTTCAGAATCCTTGCGATACCCTTCAGACATAACTGTGGATCGTATGTGAATGAAGGAAGATAATGTTCCCTCAGTTGTTTTTCTATCAATGTGCAGCAACCACCTGTCAGATAGATGTGGTACGGCTTTGACTGTGGATTCTCTTCCATGATCCTTTTGACCAAACCACCGACAAGTGCGGCCATGCCATTTATGGCACCGGAGGAGATGCATTCCCCTGTCTTCAGGGAGACAAGAGGAGGATTCTCCTGAAGTGCGGATGCGCTAAGCATGTCAGTGGACATATCCATCATGCTGGTAAACTGTTCCACATCCGGGAAAATTGCAGCACCATGGAACACTTTGTTTTCATCAACGAAGATAATCTTCCCGACAGTGCCTAGGTCGATGACGATGGAAGGCTCTTCCTCGGCACCGATGAAATCACAGAAAAGATCGGTTCCAAGATAGCTTGTGTTGTCAACCTTATAGTTGTGTTGGCTGCAGAAGTTATCCATGACATAGGAAGAAATCTTCTCATGGCGTATTTTGTATCTGTCCAGGCATTCGGCGATGTCGACAAGACCTTTGTGATTGACACTGGAAATCATGGCAAAATCTACCTCATCCTTTATGGATGAAATATATTTGTCCAATTCTGCCGTCTTGGAAAGAAGCATTTTCTTCGTCGGATGGATTTCTCCATCGTAGAGAGCTAAATCAAATGCGGTATTGCCGATGTCGGCCAAAAGATATGTCTTGTTCATGATGACATCATTATATCGATTACTTCTTTTCATTACAAATGATACATATTCGAAAATGGGATGTCTTCATGTGTTCAGGCTAAACTTTCACCGTATATGTCCCTTTTAGGTCGGTCCTGACATACGGAATACCTAAATCCGACAATGTCTTTAAGGTTTCCTTATGAGGGTGTTTATAGGAATTGTTGGTTCCACAGGAAATGATGGCCAGGGACGGACTGACCTTGGAAAGAAAGTCCTTCGATGAGGATGTGTTTGAGCCATGATGTCCGACTTTGATGACATCACAGGACAAATCAGGTTCGGCTGCGATGATTTTTTCTTCTATTTCCTTTGGTGCGTCTCCCATGATGAGAAATGTCTTTTTTCCTAAGGTGAACTGATAGACTCCGGAAGCATAGTTGTTGTCATCCTTGTTTTCATCTGAGAACGTGTTGTGGTCGATGATGTCAAGCCCGTAAAAGGAGTATGTGTTCTTATCCATGGAAAGAAAGTCTTCGTGATAGTAGGTGTTTCGAACATCGAAGTTCTTCACAAGGGTTTCCAAGGCCCCATTGTGGTCATAGTCGGTGTGGGTGATGATGACCATGTCGAGATATCTTATCTTCCTTTTTTCGAAATAGGGAATGAGGCAGTCCTTGGCGATGTCGGTTTTGATGTTTCCACCTGTGTCAATCAGAAAATTGTGGTTTTTGTATCTCACCAAGGTACAGTCCCCCTGCCCGACATCGATGAAGGTGACTTCCTGATGATAGGTGAAGTCCGGCATGAAGGATGTCGAAAATGTCAAAATGGTGCATAGCTGGCATATCTTCATCTCCCTCGTGAAATGATATGTCCTGAAGAGATAGGACAGGAACAGGAAAGAATAGAAGAAAACGAGAAACAGGATTGTCGGAATGCCTGTGTTGACACAAAATGGAACATCACCGATGTAATTGAGGGCTTTGAGAAGCCCGCCAGTGATCATCGAAAGAAGAACACCGACCTGCGGAATGAGGAAAAGAAGCATGGACAGAAGGAAAAGTCCATGACTGATGGGGATGAACACTATGTTCAGCAGCGGTGTGAGAAAATGAAAATTCGGCGTCTGAAACATCCTGAAGGGAAGATAGAAAAGGAAGATGGATAGGGTGAAGACAATCTTCTTTTCCTTTTTCCTGCCTTGAAAAAGTGCCCTGACGAAAAGAAGTGGAAACGGATAATAGAATGCCCCACTGAGAAGTGCATATGGTTCAAAAAGCAATAGGATGATGGCGACTACGGAGATTCTGTCCAGATAGGAAACTGGGAGCTTCTTCCTCTCTGCCGTCAATCTGATGATTTCCATCAGCAGGATTCTTCTGATGGAGAAACGGAAATTGGACAGGAAAAGGAAGAATAGCAGGATAGCTATCTTGAACAAGGGAAAATATCTCTTCTGCTTTTCCTTCAGAAATGATTCGATCATATGAAAGAAGAAGGAGAGATGGAAACCGGAAAGGGAGAGGGCGGATAAAATCCCCAGCTGATTGAGCGTCCTGCTCTCGGTGATGGAATATAGTGAATCCCCACATAACAGCGCGGATATGAAGACTTTGGTCTTTTCATCCATGTATTGGAATATGTAATTCTTCAGTCCATCCGGGGATATGGGGTTATCAAACAATGTTTCACTTTTTGTGGCCTTGAATTCGTAAAACACCCCTTTTGATTTCAGATAGTCCTTGAAATTGAATACCGATTCATAGTGGGTGAATGCCAACTCCTTTGAATATCCCTGGATTTTCATCACACTGAAAAGGCTTGGTGAATCACTTTTCACGGACACATAGTATTTTCCTTTCAAAGTCAGCAAAAGATAATATGTATCTTTCCGGTAAACCACGATTCCTTCAAGCGAGGTCATATCCGCATTTCCCTTGGGCAAAAGAAGACATAATAGGTAGCCAACCCCTGTGAAAAGAAGAAACAGGCAGGATTTCTTTTCTTTTTTATGGAAAAAGAGAAAAAGAAACATGGGTATGGACAAAAGAAGGAGAAACGGAGAAAGAATATATCCCATCACTCCGACAAGAAAGAAAAGAAAAGAGAAGAATATGACTAGGCGATGCAAATCTTGTTCTTGACCTTGTTGAAGGTGCTGGCTCCGATTCCGGAAACGTTGAGGATGTCCTCGATGGCTCCGAAGGCTCCGTTTTCATTTCTGTAGGTGATGAGGGATGATGCCTGGGTCGTCTTCAGTCCGACGCTTACAAGCTCGTCCTGGGTTGCCGTGTTGATGTTCGTCTTCTGACTGTCGGTATCGACACAGACGCCGCTTTCGACAAGAAGCGGAGCGATATAGAAGGATGTCCTGGTGTTGATGACAAGGGAAGTGTTGTATGCGCTTGGGTCTGCGCTTGTGGTGACTCCGCCAGCCAGGGTTATCAAGTCTCCCAATGTCTCTTCCGGTGAGATGTAATAGGATCCCGGATGGTTGATTTCACCGGAGATGGCGACACTCACCGTGTTGGAATCCGTGCTGGATGAGACTTTCGTCTGATATCCGTTTACGCTGTTGCTCGACGAATTTCCGGATACCACCTTGTTTACTGCTGCCAAAGAAAAAAGACCGACTACCGTAACGACAATGCCAATGATGATTGTTTTTAGCATTATTATGTCCTCCTACTTATTTATTTACCTGTAGGAAGGAAAATTACGATATTCGGTCTAACTTTTTTTGTTTTTAGTCGAGATTGATGGAATCGATTCTCAGATCGTATGGGTTCTTGGTTGGAATCGTGACGGTGTCACCGACCTTCTTTCCCAGAATGGCCTGGGCGACAGGACAGGTGTTGGAAATCTTTCCGTTGACTGGGTCAGCCTCGGTGGAACCGACGATGGAGAACGTGTAGTTCTTGTTGGTGCTGAGGTTTGTGACGGTGATGACGCCGCTTCCCATACGGACGATGTCCTTGTTGGAACCGGTGCTGTTTTCCTCGATGATGACATGATGATCAAGAATGTTCTGGATGCGGGCGATTTCGGCTTTGATGGCCTCGGTCTTTTCTCTGGCGGCATCATAGTCGCTGTTTTCGGACAAGTCACCCTGTGATCTGGCGAAATTGAGTTCTTCGAAAGCCTTTGGCTGTTCGACTTCGACTAAATTCTTAAGCTTCTGCTCCAGTTCTTCCTTACCTTTTTTGGTCAAGACATTATTATCTGCCATATGTTCAATCTCCTTGCTTACTTCTCGATGTTTATCGCAACGGTAATTATAGCATAAATGTTTTCATATTTATTCCAAGTTTCATATTAGTTTCGTCATTTTTCTGAATTTCGTGACAAATGACCCCGTTACAGGCATGGTTTTGGATGTTGAATTTGTATTGATGAAACGGAAAATACTATAATATTGTCAAATATTTACGAAAGGATTACCTACCAATGAGCACAACGCATGTTTTGAAAGGCACATCTTTGGCTTCCCTTCTTGATAATCCGGATGAAAAGGAAGTGTTCTGTGCCAAAGTCGACGGAAAAATTCATGACCTTGAATACTGTTTTGATGTGGAAGGAGACCATGAAATCGAATTTCTGACCCTGTCAAGCGAGGATGCCTCGAAGATATATAACGCCAGCATCCGTTATCTTCTCATGATGGCATGCAAGGAACTTGTCCCCGACGTTCAGTTCAAGATGTTCTATAACATTTCCAGGACCATGTTTGCCAAACCTGTCGGTGGAAAATACTTCTCTGTCACGCCATCCTTTGTTCAAAAACTGAATGCCAAGGCTGAGGAACTGGTAAGGAAGGATATTCCGTTATGCAAGAAGAAGCTGACGAAGGAAGAGGCAGTCAGGATATACAAGGAACTTGACATGAAGGACAAGATTCAGGTCCTGAAATATCGCAGTGAACCTGAGGCCCATGTCTATGAGGCCAAGGATGGTGACTTCACCTATTGTGACTATCTTTATTCCTATCTGGTCCCATCGACTGGATATCTGAGAAAGTTCAGAATCACCTATTATGAACCAGGCTTCCTTGTTCATGTCCCAAGAAGCGAATGCCATGGTGAAATACCTACGTTTGTCGATGAAAAGAAGTTTGCCCAGTCTTTGAGCAGAAACTATCTTTGGGAAGAGAAGAACCATCTGGATACCGTCTATTCCATCAATCGTTTCCTGAAGAAATATTCGGCAATGGAACTTATCAATCTCTGTGAAACAAGGATGAATGACACGCTCTCCAATCTTGGAAACGAAATCGTCTCGGCTGAGACACCGATCCGACTCATCTGCATCGCCGGTCCTTCCTCTTCCGGAAAGACGAGTTTTTCCAATCGCCTTGTATTCGAACTGATGTCGAAGTTCCTCCGTCCGGTGAGAATTTCCATGGATGACTATTTCCTTCCTTTTGATCAGCTCAAACCAGGCACTTCCATCGAGAGCATCGAGGCCCTGGACATTGAACTTTTCAACAGACAGATGGATGAACTGATCCGTGGAGAAAAAGTCACTTTGCCGATGTATGATTTCAGGACACATACAAGAAAGAACGGCAAGACGCTGACACTTATGGAAAACCAGCCTCTTATCGTTGAAGGCATACACGCTCTGAATTCCCTGACCTGTGCAAATATTCCGAGTTCAAGAAAATACAAGATCTATATTTCCCCGCAGCCCCAGATCAACATCGACAACCATACTCCGATATCCATGACGGACATCAGGCTTCTCAGACGTATTGCCCGTGATGCAAGAACAAGGGGGACTGATGCCATAAGGACGATTCAGATGTGGCCGGATGTCAGATACGGAGAATTCCATTACATCTATCCGACACAGGAAAATGCTGATTTCGTATTTGATACCTTCATGCCTTATGAGCTCTGTGCAATAAGAAAAATCGTCATGCCGTTGCTTGCCCAGATTCCTTCCAACAGGGAAGAATACATGGTTGCCTCCAGATTGAAGGGAATAATCAAATATTTCGTTCCGATAGGTATCGAGGATATCCCCTGCAACTCCATAATCAGGGAATTTGTCGGAGGTTCATCCTTCAAGGATGCAAGATAGAAAAAAGGCCACCCGCGAAATGCGAATGTGGCCTTTCTTTTTCCTAGCAATATTCAAAAAAGTAGAATAGCTAAGTTCGATGGGAATTAGTCAGCGAACTTGATGTTGTTGGCTCTGAGACCCTTTTCGGTGGAGGCTGCTTCATAATCAACCTTCTGTCCGACTTCGGCGGTCTTGAAGCCTTCCATCATAAGCTGGCTGTAATGGAAGAAATAATCCTTGCCATCTTCACCAGTGATGAAGCCATAGCCCTTTTCTTTGTCGAATTTTTTAACTGTACCCTTCATAGTCTAAACCCTTTCTTCGCATTGACGCTTCAATGCTCTTTAGAATATATCATGTTTTTTTTCCATTCGTGATAAAAAATTGCCTGTGATTTGATGTAAGCGGTTACTGCCGGGAAGCGTCAAATGCATCCTTTACCGAGAAGTTCCTGATTCGTTTTGAAAGCAGGAAACCGACGCTTCCGCTAAGTATGATGGCGACAAGAAAACTGATGAGGAACGGCCCTATGTCAAAGGTATAGGTGGACAATAGGTCATTTAATGTGTTAGATAAAATTTTTTCGGCAAAAAGGGATAAAAGCATCGATAACAGGAAACCGACCAAGCCGATGAAAAGAGAGAAGGAAAGATAGAATCTCACGATTTCCTTCTTGCTGTACCCTAAGGAGAGAAGTATGCCGATTTCCTTTCTGTCCTTGCTGATGATGAGGAAAAGGGAGAGGCCGAGAAGCGATGCTGCCGAAAATAGGGACAGGATGGAAAAGGAAAGGAAGAGGACGGATAGGCTATTGAGTGTCTTCTTGATTTCCTGAATCATCAGATACATGGGAAAGCTACCTTCGTAATCTCCGTATTTCCTGATCAGGGATAGATAATAATCCGTGGAATGCTTTTCGATATCCACCTTCATGATGACCTGTTCGATTCTTGTCTCTTCCGGTTTCAGCTGACCATAGCTGAAGGAATAACATAAAGGGAAAAGGGAATCCTGATAGATGGCATACCTGTCGCTGTCGTAGATTCCTGAGATTTTCAGTTCTCCGGGGGTGAAATGGTTCTTGTATTTTCCGTTTGCCTTCACTGTCTCATCAAGAGTCAGAGTATATAACGTCTTGTTCAGTGCGTTTGACGAGCTATGAAAAAGCTCTTCAGCCATCTTTTTTGATATTCCGATTTCATCATGGCTTTTTGGATTTTTTCCATATGATGCCTTTATGCCACTGTTGTTCAGGGTAATGAATGACAGGGATGAATCATGGTTCATGCTGCTTAACAGGTCACCTTTTATGACACCGGGTATCTCCTTTATGAGTGAGCCCTGGAAGGAGCCGAGGTTCTTGTCCGAATAAGCAGAATCATCCTCTATCTGGTTCAGTTTCTCCTTGTATTTGGAAAAGAAGAACGGCTTGGCAAATCCGGAAATGTAGCCGGATGCCGTATAGGTATAGACCGGAGAGGAATAGCTGACGGAACTGATGAGATCACTGTTCTTTTCGATGAAGTGGTTGATTTCGCTTAAGTTTATCTTCGGAAGGTAGTCTTTTATGATGGCGATGTGATTGTGTGTCTCTTTTTCATCGACCGAGAAATAGTTTTCTTCCTTGACCATCTTCAGGGTATAGCCGTTGTTGGCTTCTTCTTCAAGGAATGACTTCAGAAAGGTGGCTTCCCTATAGGGATATAACCTGAAACCATCAAGCTTTTTCAGTGTCCAGGGTTTATCCGGGTTGGATTTTTCCTCTTCCCCTGTCTGCTCGAAATGCATGATATCCAGGACAAAGTGCTCCGAGAATGTGTCTGATGGACTGACGATGTAATTCTTTTCATCCACGAGGAATCCGACGATCCGGAAGGAATAGTCATGGAAATATCCCCATTCCGATTTGTTCGCCTGCAATCTCAGTTCCACGATGTTTCCTTTCAGTTGGTTGCCAAGCTTTTCCATTGTCTTTTCATCGATGGATGAAGCCATGGAATCAAAAAGCATCATGTACAGGGCTTTGATCTGATCTTCCTTCATTGCCAGAATCAGTTCCTCCTCCTCAAGATTCTCGTTTTTTCCGTAAATCGTTTTTCCAGGTAGTTCCTCAGGCATCCTGTAGGAGAGGAAATGGTCAAGTGAGAACTTTTCCATGGGCAATGTCTTCTTGTTGAACTTCAGTTCCAATGCCTGATTGTCGGTGAAGATGGCATCAAGGGAAGAGGTGTAGAAAGTGGAGATGGAAATGATTTCGTCCTTGTGCCTGTTTTTCATCTTTGCCAGCGTCGCATAATCGACACTGCTGAAGCCGTTGTCAGTGATGGTGGAATCCTTTTTGGATATGACCAGTGAATTCTCGTCCATATAGGATGACATCGATTTTGCAAGCGCCCTTGATACCGATGAACTGAGCTGAAAGGAGAAAGTGATGGAAAAAAGGGATATCATCAGACTGAAAAGGACAATCAGGAGAAACTCCTTCTTTGCTTTCAGAAGACTGAGCAGTGGCTTTATAATCACCTTCCCCCTGAATTCCTTTCTTTGATAAGAAAAGGTGGAAGGCACATTTTCCCTATGCCTTCCTGACTTTATGAGATGAAGATTCCCGTTGACAAGTTCATGGACGAATGAATTGGCTGGGATTTCATCTTTCTCGTGGGTGATGACGATGACAAGCCTTCTTCTGCTTTCCTCCTCGAGCATTGCCGTAATGCTTTTTCTCAATGCTGGATTGAGATTGGACAGAGGCTCATCAAGCAAGAGTATCGGACAGTCCCTTATCAATGCTCTGACTAAGGAGATTCTTTTCTTTTCTCCACCGGAGAGATTCTTGAAGATTGTGCTTTCCTTATCTAGTAGTCCCACCTTTCTTAGTCCATCCCTGATTCTTTCTTCCTTTTGTCTGGCTGTCAGAGTGGTTATGGACAAGGCTTTCAGAAGATTGTCCCTGACAGTCTCCCAATCTTCAGCCTGGTATGACTGAAAGGCAAAGCTGACGGTTCTGAATCGATAGTCGTCTTTTTTTCTTTCATCCAATTGCCTTAGCTCCTCGCCGTTGACGATCAAGGAACCTTCGTATTTCTCATCCATGAGTCCGATGAGGTTCATGAGGGTTGATTTTCCTGCTCCGGATTTTCCGATGAAATAGACGAGTCCCGTGTCCGGCAGGTCAAACGAGATGTTGCTCAATGTGTTGTTTTTGTTTCCGTCATATTTTTTTGACAGATTTCTTGCTCTTATCATCAGTCCTCGCCCTCCAATTCCTTGCTGATCATGTTGTCTTTTATTTTTCTTAGTGGGAGAAGACAGGAAAAAAGGGACACCGCCATGGATATGAGGATTATGAGAATATGGCTTTTCATGTCGATTACGGATAAAAAGGAAGGGTAATCCATTCTTTGCAGAACTTGATTTATCAGTATCGAAAAGAAAAAAGAGAACAGAAAAGTGGAAAGCATGCAGAGAAGAAGAAATATCACCTGCATGGACATGGCACAGGTAAAGAGGTTCCGTTTTTTTCTGGTGAATGCCTTGATCAGGGCAAAAAGACGGATGTTGTCCTGATAGAAGGAATAAACGGTAAGGAAGAGAAGCATCGTGGAAACGAGTGTGTTCAGTGAGAGAAAGAGTGTCAGTACCTTAAGCAGATTGGAAATGATTTCCTTCGTACTTTCTTCGACATCAAGAGATGGGGAGGAAATGGATACCTTCTTCTTGAATAGCGCAGTGCAGCTTTCCTTTATCTTTCCAGGCTCAGAATGACGGATATAAAGCATGGAGCTCTTGAAGTCATCATTATCATATTTCGCATCTGAAATCATGTCATGGAGATTTGTTTCCAATCCGAGTTCATCGGATATTCCTGGAAGTGAAATCTTTTTCATGTCAGATAGGATTGATTCATAATTGTAATACACGATAGCTTTATTGAATGCTTTCAGTTCCTTTGATATTCCGGTGATGTGAAACTGATAGTCGAGAATCACTGGGTCCGTTGCCTCAAACGAAGTCGAATACAAAAGAGTCTCCCTTGAAAAGGCAAAACTGGAATTCAGGGCTGTCTTTTCATCTATCTGAAACTCGTTCAGGAAGGATTGGTTGACTATGACCTCATCGGATTTTGTGCTTGCTTTCCCACATTTCAGATTCGAACCGTCCGGCCTTATGGATGGGTAGAAGCTGACGGATACGGATTTGTTCTTCACTGTCACTTCGTTGACCGAAGGGATGAAATAATCCAGTGAATAATAGCTTTCCCTGAGATAGAGTATGGATAGGATCTCGTCATCCGGAATGGATTTCTTTTTCAGATGAAGACTTCCGGCAGAGGCTATTTCCTCTTCCATGGACATGGAAAAGACATCATGGGAATAGTATTGCCTGGATAGGTCAGCCATCGTCTCATCCATGTGAAAGTTCAGATTCAGTCCAAGGTAGATCAGTGTCAGGTTGAAGGACAGGAATAGAACGGAGAAGAAAGTACGGAACTTTTTCCTTAAAAGAAATTTCCTGTTCAGGTATATTGCATCCCTGAGCCTCATATTCTTTTCCTCGACTGGAATCTTTTGTTCCCTGTAGGGTGTGTGGAACTGATTTCCTTTTTCCTTCTTCAGCGTCTTCTTTTCAAGTCGATAGATGTAATCGGCGATTCTGATGGCATTGATTTCATCATGCGTGACCATGATGATGAGATGATCCTTCGACAGTTCCTTGAGTATGGAGTATATGGTTGCCGAATTTGTCTCATCCAATTGTCCGGTCGGTTCATCGAGTATCAACGTTTTCGAGCCTTTGGCAAGTGCCCTGCAGATGGAAACCCTGACCATCTCTCCTCCACTGAGCTGGTAAGGATATTTGTCCTTCAAATGGTCAAGAGAGAGCCTCTTCATGTTTTCCTGACTTTCTTTCCTTCTCTCCTCGGATTGATCGTCAAGAAGCCTGTTTACAAGATTCACGTTTTCTTCGACCGTGAGGTAGTTCAATAGAAGCGGAGACTGAAAAACCATGGACAGGGAATTCCTGTCTATGATGATATCGCCTTCATTTTGCCTGAGGAATCCGTTCAGGAGAGACAGGAACGTTGTCTTTCCGGAACCCGAGGAACCTAAAATGACCACGAATCCAGTATCCGGCAGATGTAGATTCAGATTTTCGAAGATGGTGTTGTCACCATATGAGAAATAGAGATTTGAAATATCAATCGACATGAAAAAGACCCTCTCATAAGTAATATTTACCTATGAAAGGGTAAATTACGAAAAAAAGTTATTTTTTGAGATGAATGGCGTTCAGCAACAGGCAATAGGAAGTCAGACAACCGACACCCCCTGGTACCGGAGTATAGGCCAAGAGCTCATCTTCCTCTGGGATGAATCCCAAATCACCGCCGTTTGGATTGAATCCACAGTCGATGACGGTCTGATTGGAATTGAAGCAATTTCTGTCTATTAGATTGGATTTTCCTGTGGCAAAGATGATGATGTCAGCCTCTTTTACATATTCTTCCATCGTCATTTTGTCTACACCGGAATGGAGAAGCGTTGTTGCCGCATTCATCCTGTTGAGGAGCTGGAAACAGGGATAGCCGACTTCCGTGCTTCTTCCGATGACAACGGCTTTCTTTCCCTTTGTCTGGATATGGTATTGTTCAAGTATGACTTTTACGGAACGGCTTGTGGCGGTCAGATACATCAGATTTCCGCCGAAAAGCTTTCCTCGGTTGTAGGTGGTAAGCATGTCGGGATCCTGGCTTGACGGAATAAGGGAGAGGAAATCCTCTTCGTAGGAGACATGAAGTGGTCTTGCCATGAGGACGCTATGGTCCTTGATTGACTCCCTGAATTCCATGAGATTCTCTTCCCTGCTTTTTTCCTGGTCGATGAATCCTTCCACGTAGGGGATGCCAAAGCCATCCAATGACTTCTTGATTCCCCTAAGATAGGCCTGTGACGGGAAATCATTTCTGTCAGAATAGAGGTAGAAGGAAACTTTTGTATCCTTCAGTTCCTGCTCAATCTGATTTTTGAGCAGTGGGCGTAATTCTTTTCCTGATAATATTTTCATTTTGTGTTCATTTTCTTGCTGGCTGGTACTTTCGGCAGACCGGGCATGGTGAATACGTCACCGGTGAGAGGCACGATGAACTGAGCGCCAGTGAAAAGTCTCAGTTTCTTTACATGAAGCGTGTGACCTTTTGGAGCATTGAGCAGATGTGGGTCATCGCTAAGTGAATTCGGAACCTTGGAGATGCAGATGTTGAAATCCTTGTAGGGGCCTTCTTCGTACTGCTTTAGTTCCTTATAGGCCTCAGGAGAGTATTCGACATCCTTGCATGAATACATGGTGGTGGCAATCGTCTTGATTTTTTCTTCCAAGGACATTCCCTTTCTGACGATGGGAGCGTAATGATCTTCATCGTCTTCGAGTTCCTTCTTTACCACCTTGGCAAGTTCGATTGCACCATCCGGGCCATCGGCATAGGATGTGTTGAGTGCGTAAGGAATGTTTTCCAAGTTGAGGAAATCCTTGATCACATTGATTTCAGCCTCTGTATCATCCTTGAAGTTGTTTATTCCGACGACGACCTTGACACCAAAGGATTTTACATTGCTGATATGATGAGAAAGATTTTCAAGACCGATCTTTGTTGCCTCGACATTTTCCTTGGAGAGATCCTCGAAGCTGACTCCGCCATGGAGTTTCAGTGCACGGACGGAACAGACAAGGACGACGAGAGATGGATGGAAGGAAGAAAGTGGGGATACGATGTCCATGAACTTCTCCATGCCAAGGTCACTTCCGAATCCACTTTCCGTGATGACATAATCGGAAAGCTTCAGGGCGAGGTCTGTTGCAATGATGGAATTCGTTCCATGGGCGATGTTTGCAAATGGTCCACCATGGACAAGGGCTGGCGTATGGTATTTCGTCTGGACAAGGTTTGGAAGAAGTGCAACATGCATGAGCTTTCTTATGGCTTCAGTGCACTCAAGCTGTCTGACGGTTATGGGCTCTCCGGATTTGGAATATGCCACGGTGATGTTGTTGACTCTTTCAAGGAATTCTTCCTCGTTGTTGCTAAGACAGAAGCAGGCCATGATTTCGCTTGCTGCCGTGATGACAAAGCTGGAGTGATGTGGAATTGCCTTCTTATCGTTCTGGGATGTTGTGATATCCCTTAGGGAACGGTCGTTCATGTCCATGCAGCGTGGGAATATGACTCTTTCCGGGTCAACATCCAGTTCGGAGTGCTGGAAGAGTTCATTGTCAATCAGTGCAGCTATCAGGTTGTTTGCACTGGTGATGGCATGCATGTCGCCTGTGAAATGAAGGTTGATGTCATCTTCCGGATAGAGTGTGGCTTCACCTCCGCCGGCTCCTCCACCCTTGACTCCGAAGACAGGACCTAAGGATGGCTCTCTTAGACAGGCGATGGCGTTGAGATTCAGTTTCCTCATGCCGTCAGCCAGGCCGATTGCCGTGGTCGTCTTTCCTTCACCGGCTTTGGTTGGGGTGATGGCAGTGCAGAGGATGAGTTTGCCTTTTCTCTTCATATTGCCATCCAGGGTTGAAATGTCAATCTTGGCTTTGTCGTTTCCATAAAGAATCAGATTATCTTCGCATAGACCCAATTTTTCGGCTACCGGTCTGATGTCATATTCTTTGTTCATGTCATTTTCCTCCGTTGATGAATATTGTATAGGATTTGGATGGCAGTAAAGTCAGTTTGTTTTTCTTTCTGAGATTTTCTTTCTCAGCATTTTAGTTATTTCTTCCTTTGTCCCAGATGTGATGTCGGAAAACTGATGATTCAGGAAGGTACGTTGCTTCTTTGCATATTGATGCGTATGGATCTTGATGAGATCGATGACCTTGTCATCTATTGGGCTTCCGGATTTCATCGCTGAGATGATTTCCGCATACCCGATGGTGGAAAAGGGCCTTGATTTCTCATCATATTTCCCATAGAGTGATTTAACTTCCTCGATGAGTCCGTTTTTGACCATTTCATCGATTCTCCTGTCTATCTTCAGATTTCCTTCTTCCTTCGATATGTCGATGCGATAGAATTCGACCGGATATATCGGCTTTCCGTCATTCTGATTCTGGATTTCCGCCTTGTTGGTTCCTTCGTCCAGCTGTATCAGTGCACGGATGACTCTTCTGGGATTTCTGTTGTCTATGGAATTGAACGTTTCAAACGAACGCTTCTTCAATATTTCCTGCATCTCCTCAAGAGACATGTTCTCATAGATGCTGTTTCTTTTTTCATCTTCCTTTCGAAAGACATAATTGAAGAGAAGTGCCTTGACATAGAGGAAATTTCCACCGACGACGATGATGTCCTGATTCTTCCTGAGGGATTCTTCGATGATGGGTCTGCATTTCACCTGGAAGTCATAGACGGAGACATCCTCATCTGGCTCATATTCGTCATAAAAATAATACTGAAGGCCCTCGATTTCCTTTCTGGAAGGCTTGTCTGTTCCTATCTGCATGATTTTGTAGCACTGATAGGCATCTGCGGAAATGATGGGAATGGAAAACTCTCGTGCCAATTTTATGGCAATGGAGGTCTTCCCGCTGGCAGTCTGGCCGAGTAGACAGTAAATCAAAATCCGCTTCTCCTGAATATCTTTTCGACGTCAGCCTTGGTAATCTTGATGATTGTCGGACGGCCATGAGGGCAGTTGGCTGGGTTCTGACATTTGGAAAGGTCCTTCAATAGGGCCTCAATCTCTGGAAGTGACATCTGATGGTTGGCCTTGATGGATTTCTTGCAGGCGATGTTTGCAATCGTAAGATGCAACAGGGACAAAGGGTCGCTCGATTCGTTGTTCAGACAGGAATGGACGCAGTCAAGGATGACCTCCTCATCATTCTGTGTGTTTAGGAATGATGGGATTTCGGTGACCTTGATGGTATTCATGCCAAACTCCTCGGTGGTGATGCCGATGCTGGAAAGCCTGTTTATATGTTCTTCGTCATAGTTGATTTGTTCCTTCGGGGAAAGTTCGATGGTGATTGGGAACAAAGGCACGATTCGACTCTTGATGGAGGCGAAAAGAGCTTGGGTCTTCTCATAGTTGACTCTTTCGGCAGCCGCATGCTGGTCGAGGATGTAGAAGCAGTCTATTCCATCACAAATGATATAGGTCTGCAAGACCTGTCCGATAGGATGCATTTCCGGTAATTTATATGAAATCGTTTCTTTTTCGAATACGGTTGAATAATAATCCTCACTTGTATAATTTGCCTGAGGCTTATCAACGGCTTTTGCCGTTGGTTCATCTTGTGCGGAAACTGGCTCTGTTTTCTTTTCGGTAATTATGCCATGTGATTCATAGGTAGGCTCAAAAGGCAGGGAATCCTGGACATATTCAGGATAGGTTTCCCTTTCGAATACGGGTTGTATGGTGGAATAGTCCTGGCTGACACTGTTTAGTGTCTTCTCCTCTTCCTGTATGTCAGAGACATCGAAGGCTTCCTCATCCTTGGCCATGAGGGTCGAACTTTTTTCATCCTCACCGGCGAAGTATATCGGTTTTTTATATGTCAGGGTCTTGAGAATTTCTTCCCTTACATCCCTTGCGATATCCTCTTCCATGGAAATTCTCACTTCCTTCTTCGTCGGATGGACATTGACATCCACAAGAGAGGAATCAAGGCTCAGATCGATGATGCAGAAAGGATATCTCAACGGGGGCAGATAATCCTTATAGGCATCCTCTATTCCCTTGTTGATCTTGTAGTCATAGATGCAGCGATTGTTGAGGAAGGTAAGCATATCCTTCCTTTTTGAATAATTGATTTCCGGTTTTGCGATATATCCGCTGAAGGAATAACAGACTCCTTCCTTTTTGATGGGATAGAGGGATTGGGCGATGACATTACCGTAAATCTTCTGTATGGTCTCAAGCAGGTCTCCTCTTCCGCTGGTGCGGAAAATTTCCTTTCCGTCGATGGCAAGGGAAATGGAGACACCTGGGAATCCCAAGGCGAGATGTTCGACCGTCTCGATGATGGCATAGACTTCAACCTTCGTCGATTTCAGGTACTTGAGTCTGGCTGGCGTGTTGAAAAATAAATCCTTCACCTCAAAGATGGTGCCCTTTCTGACAGGGGCATCCATCACCTCCAGGTCCTGATTGGGAACGGAAATCACCTTTGTTCCGGTATCGGATTCTGCTGTCGAGGTCGTCATCGTCACTTTGCTGACGGCAGCGATGGATGGAATGGCTTCTCCTCTGAATCCGAGAGTATGGATTCTGGTGAGGTCATATTCCGTCTTGATCTTGCTCGATGCATGTCTGAGGAAGCACGTTTTTGCATCCAGCCTATCCATGCCGATGCCATCATCCTTGACCATGATGGTTCCTCTTCCGGCATCGACGACGCCGATATAGATGTTCTTTGCCTTGGCATCGATGGAATTCTCCACCAATTCCTTGATGACGCTGGCAGGTCTTTCGATGACTTCACCGGCAGCGATGAGGTTAGCCAGCTCTGGCTTCATTAACTGTATCTGGGACATATCATTTCACCTTCTTCTTGAGATTGATGAGATAATTCAAAGCATCGAGAGGAGATAGTGCCATAGGATCGAGCTTCTTTATTTCTTCCCTCAGTTCGTCCTTTTCCTCTTTCTTGATGTCTATCTTCTTCACCTGTGACTTATCGATGGCGGATTGAGCCTCCAATGCATAAAGCAGTTCGGCGGCGCGGGAGACGATTTCCTCGGGTAGTCCGGCCAATTTGGCGACGTTGACACCATACGATCTATCCATGCTTCCGTCCTTCATCTTGTAAAGGAAGGTAACTTTTCCTTCATCCTCGCTGACTTCGCAATGTATGTTCCTGACAGCGGAAATCTTTTCGCTGAGCTTTGTGATTTCATGATAATGGGTGGAGAAGAAAGTCTTGGCATGTACGTTCTGGACGATATATTCGATGATGGACTGGGCGATGGCCATGCCGTCGAAGGTGGCTGTGCCACGGCCGATTTCATCAAAGAGGAAAAGGGAATTGCTCGTCGAGGATTCCAGAGCCTCGGCGACTTCGCTCATTTCCGTCATGAAGGTAGACTGACCCTTGATGAGATTGTCGGAGGCACCGATTCTGGTAAACAGGGAATCGAAGACGGGAATGGAACAGGAATCGGCGGAGACGAAGCATCCGATCTGTGCCATGATGACAAGAAGACCGAATTCCTTCATGTAGGTGGATTTACCACCCATGTTCGGGCCTGTGATGATGAGGATATCGGTGTTTTCATCCATGATGTAGTCATTGGAGACGAAGACTTTTTCAGGAGCTGCCTTCTCAATGATTGGATGACGGGCATTCTTTATTTCAATCTTTCTCTGACCATTGAAGGTTGGTCTGATGTAGTTGTTCTCTGAACTTACATAGGCTAGGTCGAGATAGTAGTCGAGTTCGGATAATGCGTCACTGGTCTGCTGAATCTGAAGCGTGAACTGGGAAACATATTTCCTGAGTTCCTTGAAGAGCCTGTATTCCAAGGAAAAACGGTCTTCCCTGGCACGGAGAATCCTTGATTCCTTTTCCTGAAGCTCGGCGGTGACATACCTTTCTCCCGTCGTCAGAGTCTGCTTTCTGATGTATCCGTATTCCGGTTTGACCAGATCCAGCTGTCCCTTGGTGACTTCGATGTAATAACCGAAGACGGAAGTATATCCGACCTTCAGCTTGTTGATTCCGGTGCGTTCCTTTTCCTTGGCTTCAAGCTGGGTGATCCATTCCTTGGCATCTGTGGTCAGAAGAATCAGTTCATCAAGTTCGGGATTGTATCCCTTCTTGAAGATTCCGCCTTCCATGATGGTCAAAGGGCAATCCTCGCTGATGGATTTTTCAAGGAGAGCGACGAGTCCATCGTATTCTCCAAGCTTTGTCTTCAGGCCATTGAGTTCCTTGCAGTCATCGATGCGGGATATGTGTTCCTTGATTGTCGGGATGATCTGAAGTGACTTCTTCAGCTGCAAAAGGTCATGACCGTTGCAGTTTTCGTATCCCATCCTGGCGATGAGTCTTTCCATGTCAAAGACGGATTCCAGGTCTTTCCTGAGCGTTTCCCTTTCTATGTAATGGTTGACAAAACATTCGGTGATGTTGAGTCTTCTTTCGATTTCCATCTGATCTGCGCTTGGAAGGGTAAGCTGTGCCTTGAGGTATCTGGCACCCATTGGGGTCTTGGTCTGGTTGAGCAGCCAGTACAATGTTCCGAAATTCTTCCCATCGAGAGATTTGACAAGTTCCATGTTGGCTTGGGCGGAGTAGTCGAGCTTCATGTTCTTCTGCTCCATGATGTTCTCGACTGGCTTGAAGTAGGCCAAGTCTCTTCTTTCCATGTTCTTGAGGTAGTTGTACAGCCTGGCTGAGGCTTCTATCTGTCTTTCGTCCTTCAGGGATCCGAAAAGGGCATCCGTCTCAATCGAAGTCGAGGCGTCGTTATAATAGGAAACGCAGACATTGGAGTTGGATTTGACATAAAGAATCAGTGACGCATCGATGTTGGTCGGTACGACAAGCTCCTTTATGTCCAGGGAAAGAAGCTTTTCGAGGATTCTTGCCTGACTGTTTTCCAAGGATATGGCCTTCATCTCACCGGTGGAGATGTCAGCATAGGAAAAGAAAGCCAATTGACCATTGAGATTCAATGAAGCGATGAAATTGTTGTCGTTGTTGCTTAAGTCCAGATTGGCTCCTGGTGTGATGATCTGTATGACATCTCTCTTGACGAGCTTCTTGGTGAGTTTCGGATCTTCGACCTGTTCGCATATGGCGACCTTGTAGCCATGGTCGATGAGTTTCTGGGCATACTGGAGATAGGCGTGATGCGGAATGCCGCACATCGGTATTGTCTGACCGTTTCCGCAGGCTTTCTTGGTAAGGAAAAGCTGCAGTTCCCTGCTGGCAATCTGGGCATCCTCAAGGAACATTTCGTAGAAGTCCCCGACACGGAAGAACAGAATGATGTCACCATACTGTTTCTTGAAATTCAAATATTGTTCAATCATCGGCGTTGTGCCGGTTTCTTTTGTTTTTGTGGCCATATGCATATCCTTTGAAGTCGTGTAAACATTATAAACTTTTCATCTATGAAAAATGGAGACGAATTTATAATTTCGTCTCCGTAAGTGGCTCTGTCAGTTTCAGTATTTCTTCCTTTAGGGAGAGGAAATTGATGATGAGAGGGTCATTGTCATATTCTATCTGAAGTTGCTTGCATGCCTTGATTGCTTCATCCTTCTTTTCGTTCTTCAAATAACGGAGGGAAGCCTGAAGCGTCTCACGCTGTTTCTTGATTTTGGTGAGATGTTCATCTTTTGCGATGGCAAGAGAGATTTCCTGATACCGTCTTACCACAGGAAGGCAGTGGAAGGAAGCAATCAGTGAATCTGCCTTTTCGTAGAGACTCTCAAGTTCAGTCATCCACGATTTCTCCAATCAGGGAATAGGTATGCGATTCCGTGATCTTTACGTTTTTGATCTGTCCGATCAAAGAGGCATCTCCGGTAGCGTGGACAAGTTTGTTATGTGGATCATATCCAGAAATTCTGTTTGGATCCCTATCCGAGACTTTCTCAAACAATACAGGAACAGTCTTTCCAAGGAATGTCTCTGCCCTCTTCATGGAGAGTTCATCAATCAGTGCCTTCAGTTGGTCGAAATGCCTATGCTTGATTTCATCGGAATATTCGTCCTTCATCCTGGCGGCAGGGGTTCCCGGTCTCGGTGAATAGATGAATGTGAAGGCGGCGTCATAGCCGACTTCCCTGACCAAGGACAATGTGTCCTGGAATTCCTCTTCGGTTTCGTTTGGGAATCCGACGATGATATCCGTGCTTAAGAAGACATCCGGTAATCTTTTTCTGAGTTCATGGACGATGGAAAGGTATTGTTCACGGGTGTATCTTCTGTTCATCCTTTTGAGGACGGAATCGGAACCCGACTGGACAGGAAGGTGCATGTATGGCATGATGTTTGGATATTTTGCCATGACATCGAATACCTGTGTCCTGAAGTCGCTTGGATATGGAGTGACGAATCTGACTCTTTCGATGCCTGTCTTGGCCACTTCCTCAAGTAGGGTGGCAAAGGCATAGTCATCTCCGAAGTCCTTTCCATAGGCATCTACGTTCTGACCAAGCAGGGTCACCTGCTTATATCCATTGTCCTTGAGACAGTTGACTTCGGCGATGATGTCTTCCATCTTTCTCGAGCGTTCCCTTCCACGGGTGTAGGGAACGATGCAATAGGTACAGAATTTGTTGCATCCGTACATGATGTTGACGAAGGCGGTGTATTTGGACATTCTTCCGTTCTGGTCTTCCGGAAGTCCTTCAGGAACGAGATCGGAGTTGCTTCTGACATCGACGATGGATTCCTTATGTGTGATGCAGTCGCTTAGCAATGGATAGAATTCCACAAGGTTGTTCGTACCGAAGATGAGGGAAACAAACGGATAGTGTTTCAATACATGCTTCACGGCAAATTCTTCCTGCATGACACATCCACATATGGATATGATGGTGTCAGGATTCTTGTCGACCTGTTCTTTGGCTCTTCCCAATTCTCCGTAGAGATGGTTTTCTGCATTTTCCCTGACGGCGCAGGTGTTGAAGAGAATGAAATCGGCACCCAAAAAATCATCTTGCTCCTTCATTCCGATGGCTAACAACATGCTGCGGATGATTTCGGAATCACGAACGTTTGCCTGACAACCATAGGTTTTGATACAAAAAGTCTTTCCCTGACCCCAGGAGACAAGGAAAGACGTAGGTTTCATATTAACCTTTTCGTAACGTACAGACTGTTTGAGATTCCGTCCTGCAGCTGCCTTGAGATCAGGCATGGATACGAGACGGCGGTTTTTCATGATCTGTAATTACTCGCTGACGGTTTCTTCGTGCTTTGGAAGGTCGGAAGAAACAGCGTTTGCTGGATCGAAGTCGGCTTTCTTGATGTGGAGCAGGATGGTGGTGACTTCTCTGGATTCCGGAGCGGATGGCTCAGAGAAATTCTGCATCATGAATTCAGGCTGAATGGAGATGTCAGACGGATTCTCATCATCCTTTAAGAAGCGACGTGCAACGATGCAGGCTTTGATGGCCTGATTCAAGGCAGATGCGCCAACCAAAGAAATCTGCACGGCGCCTTCTTGACGAATGTTACCGGCGATAGCTCCAGCCAACTTCTGGATTTGTGTGTTTCCACTAGCTTTTAATGTAGTCATATAGAAAATCCTCGTTTCTAAGTCTTATTATATCGCATTTTCCACAGATTTTTGTATTTTTTTGTTTCATGACTTGTATTGTAATGTAGGAATTGATGACAACTAAAATTGTTTGTTAAATAAAATACATGTCACGAAAAAGGACGACTCATCAATTTGAGTCGTCCTGATATGTTTCGTTGATCAGCCTGAAGGCAATGACCTGTCTTGTTTCCTTCTTCACATCGAATTGGATTGCATTGACGAGCATTTTTCCGGTTCTCGGAACGGATAGGGCTGTCGGCATTCCGGTGATGGTTCTGCGCATGGCTGGCTGAATGTCATCTCCGAGAGAAGAATAATAGGCACCATTCATGCCGACATCAGTGACAAAGAGTGTTCCTTTCGGAAGAATCTTTGCGTCGTTGGTCTGGACATGTGTGTGTGTTCCAAAGACGCAGGTCACCTTTCCGTCAAGATATTCGCCCATGATTCTCTTCTCAGCCGTGGCTTCGGCATGGAAGTCAAGAACATGGATGCAGTCGCAGTCATTCTTAAGGATGTCATCCATGTCATAGAATGGATTTGTCTGGACACCATTCATGTAGATGCGTCCCATCATGTTTGTGACACGGATTGGTGTCTCATCACTGGTCTTCAGGAGGATTGTTCCTTTTCCGGGACAGTCCCTGTCGAAATTGTATGGCCTTATCTGCTTATCCATCTCGGATGCGTAATGGGTGGCATCGGGTGAATTGAAGAAATGGTTTCCACTTGTCAGACAATCGATGCCATAGGAGAGCAGTTCCTTGTAATGTACCAAGGACAGGCCATGACCATGGGTGGTGTTTTCACCGTTGGCGATGACAAAGTCGATTTCATCCTTTTCCTTATGCAGGGAAAGATATTTTTTTACGGCTTTTCTGCCCAATGGACCGACGATGTCACCGAAGAATAGGATTCTGACAAAATCTTTCATGTTGTGATTGAATTTTACTTTGCAACTTCGACGGCTCTGGTTTCACGGATGACGGAAACCTTGATCTGACCAGGATACTGCATTTCTTCCTCGATCTTTTCACGGATCTGGACGGCTAAGACCTTGGCATCCTCATCGGAGACCTTCTCCGGAACGACAAGGACACGGACATCTCTGCCGGACTGGAGTGCATAGGAAGACTGGACTCCATCGAAGGACTTGCAGATGGTTTCCAGCTGCTCAAGACGTTTGATGTATGTCTCAAGGGTTTCGCTTCTGGCACCAGGTCTGGCGGCGGAAAGGGTATCGGCTGCCGTGACAAGTTCGGAGATGAGGAACTTCTTCGGAGCATCGCCATGGTGGGAATCGATGGCGTTGATGACGACTTCAGGTTCGTTGAACTTCTTTGCCAACATGGAACCTAACTGGACATGTGAACCTTCCTGCTCGGCATCGATGGATTTACCGATATCATGGAGCAAGCCAGCTCTCTTGGCAATGACCGGGTCAAGGCCAAGTTCGCTTGCCATGACGCTGGAGAGATAGGCTACCTGGATGGAATGGTCAAGGACGTTCTGTCCATAGGACGTTCTGTACTTCAGTCTGCCGATATATGGAAGAAGACCTGAGTTGATTCTCGGAAGACCGAGCTTGAAGACGGTCTGTTCACCGATTCTCTTGAGGGATTCATCGAATTCATCGGAAATCTTCTGATACAGATCTTCGATTCTTCCCGGCTGGATTCTTCCATCCCTGATGAGAGCTTCGAGGGTAAGCTTGGCTTTTTCTCTTCTAATTGGATCGAAGCAGGAGACGGTGAGAGTCTCAGGTGTGTCGTCGATGATGAGGGAAACACCGAAGAGCTGTTCCATGGACTTGATGTTTCTGCCTTCACGTCCGATGATTCTGCCTTTCATCTCATCGCTTGGAAGGGAAACCGTGGAGGAGTTTCTCTCGCAGGTGACATCCTGGGCATATTTTTCCATGGCTACTGTGAGCATGGTCTTTGCCTTGTCTTCAACCTGGGACTGGGCTTCTTCTTCCATCTGCTCCTTATAAAGGGCAATGCGCTTCATCTCTTTTTCTTCGACTCTGGCCATCAATTCATCCTTGGCCTGATCGATTGTCATCTTGCTGACTTTCTCGAGTTCGCTGACGATGGAGTCGAGCTTGGTCTGAAGTTCCTTGTCCTTCAGATCGAGAGCCTGAAGACGTTCTTCGTATTCAGTTCTCTTCTGGTCGATCTGGGCTTCTCTTGAGATGATGGCATCTTCTCTCTTGTCGAGGGAGGCTTCGCGGTTGTCAAGTTTGGCCTGAGTCTGTGCGGCTGCTTCCTTCTTTTCGTTGATGTCCTTCTCGGCAGTGGCCTTCTTTTCCCTGATGTCGGCTTCTGCAGCCTTCTTCAGGTCATCGGCTTCCTTCTTTCCTTCTGTTTTGGCATCGGCGATGATCTTGTCAGCCTTGTTGTTGGCTGCAGCGATGATGTCATCTGCTCTCTTGGATGCATTTTCGTTGTCCTTCTTTGGCTTGATCTTCATGAAGTAGAGAGAGATGAGATAAGATGCGACTCCACCGAGAATGAGACAACCTAAGGCAATCAAAACGACGTATATGGCTTCCATAACAAAATAATACCTTTCTAGGGTTCAGTCCGTTTATAAGGTTCACTGTGCCCTGTTTGAACCTACTCACAGCAAAAGATATAGATTTAAATATATAAAGTAAAATTAAATCAAAGGAATCTTTTATATATAAAACATGAAGCGAGTGACTTCATGCACAAAAGAATTATAAACCAAAAGCCTATCTTTTGAAAGTTATTTCAGCTAATTAGTGGGATAAACACATATATCGGGAAGTACATGTTTCCGGTAGCCTTCACACAAATGAAAGTTGGTAATGAAAATAGCTCCGAATGAATCGGAGCTATTGTGGATTTCTGCTAAAGGGTTTCTTCCTCTTCGACGGCACCGGACTTGTTTGACAGCTTTGCCCTGACAGCCTCCTCGATGGTGGCTTCAATGCTGCTGTCTGACTTCAGGAAGTCATAAACGGATGTGATGCCCTGACCGATTCTCTCTCCCTGATAGGAGAACCAGGAACCGGATTTCTCGATGATGGAATAATCAACGGCGAGCTGGGCGATTTCGTGTTCCTTGGAAATGCCGTCTCCGAACATGAGTTCCACCTTGCAGCTTCTGTACGGCGGAGCGACCTTGTTCTTGACGACTTTGACGTTGACGATGTTGCCCAAAGCCTTGTCACCCTGCTTGATTGTCTCGGCACGTCTGATTTCGATACGGATGGTGGAATAGAATTTCAGTGCCCTGCCACCGGTGGTCGTTTCCGGATTTCCGTACATGACGCCGACTTTCTCACGGAGCTGGTTGATGAAGATGACGGTGCAGTTGGATTTGTCAAGGACACCGGCAATCTTTCTGAGCGACTTGGACATGAGTCTGGCCTGAAGACCTACGGATGAGTCCTCGAATGTTCCTTCGAGTTCAGCCTTAGGAATCAAGGCGGCGACGGAATCGACGATGATGAGGTCGATGGCGTTTGACTTGGCAAGCATGTCGACGATTTCCATGGCCTGTTCACCATAGTCTGGCTGGGAAAGAATGAGTTCGTTGATGTCTACGCCAAGATGCTTGGCATATTCCGGGTCGATGGCGTGTTCGGCATCGATATAGGCGGCCCTGCCTCCGAGCTTCTGTACTTCGGCGATGGCTTCAAGGGCAAGAGTTGTCTTGCCGGATGATTCCGGTCCATAGATTTCGATGATTCTTCCCTTCGGATATCCTCCGACACCTAAGGCGGCATCGATGAGCATGCTTCCGGTTGGGATGACACCGACATCGACGGTGGGCTTGTCACCCATCTTCATGACGATACCCTTGTCGTTGTAATAATTTCGGATATCCTTCAATGTTGCTTCTACTGCACTGTCCTTCTCGTCCTTGCTTGGATTTTCGTTTGGTGTGTTATTTGGTTTTTTTGGCATGATTTGATTCCTCCATTATATATTTCCTGATTCGATGGAAAAATTACGAACTTTTTTTGGAAAAATGTTCAACGAGGGTCGAAAAGGCGAAATCAACACACTGTTTTCTGATCTGATTCCTTGTTCCTTCGAGATGAAGCTCATAGACTTTGACTTCATCTTCTGTCTTGATTCCGATGTAGACAAGACCGACTGGCTTGTTCTCGCTCTCGCCAGGGCCCGCGTTTCCACTGAAGGAAACGGCGATGTCGCTGTTGAAGAACTTGGATGATTCGATTGCCATCTCCTTGACACATTCCTTGGAAATGGCACCGTGTTCCTCAATCGTCTTCCTGCTCACCCCGAAGCTTTCCTTCATTTCGTCGGTATAGGTTATCGCACCACCATGAAACACCTTGCTGGCATTGGGGATGGAGGTGAAAGTTGAGGCAAACATGCCTCCGGTCAGTGATTCCATCGAAGAGAGCGTAAGTCCCTTTTCAGTCAATACGTCCAATAAATCCTTGTATTCCATATCTATTTGTCATCCTTTAGGACATTTCTGTTCTGCACGAAGTATATGACCATTGAAAGAAGCGAGAAGAAAAGCGTGATTCCAACCAAAACGTTGGTGATGATGTAGGTGTAGGAGAATCTTGTGGACATCCAGGTGTCAAGGGAACCGAAATTGAACATGGAGAAGGGGAATCCCTTGAGAAAGAGAACAGGTATCAATCCCATCTGGATGGCTGTCTTGACCTTTCCGTAGATGTTTGCGGCAAGTACCTTTCCATTTGCTGCGGCAATGCTTCTGAGTCCATCCATGGCCAAGTCTCTTCCGATGAAGAGCACGGGGAAGAGAGGGAATACCTGGAAGTGACCGGCAAAGTCAAGCTTTGTGGCCAATAGGATGAAGGCTGAGTCGACAAGAAACTTGTCGGCTAGCGGATCCATGAATTTTCCGAGGCTTGTCACGAGATTCCTGCTTCTTGCGATATGGCCGTCCAAGGCATCGGTGACGGAACCGATGATGAAGATGATGCAACACACCAGGTCAATCCAGGAGAATCCGGTGTGGAATCCACCCAAAACGATTTCCGGTGCGAATGTCGTGGAAGCGCAAGGAATGTAGGACAAACTGAAAATGGCAATCATCAGAACTGCCATGACCAATCTGACGGAAGTGATTCTGTTAGGTACGTTCATAAAATATTTTCCTTATGTTGATGTGAGTTCCGGCCTTGTAAGCCATGTTTTGTCGAGGATGACAATTTATCTAGGTCAATGACCTGTCCGTTTCGGTTCAGTTCCCGATTCAGACTTCCCTTACCAAAATTTAGGTTTCTCGCTTGAGGGGCTTTCCAACGTTTCATTCCCTTGGTTTTCCAAGGGTTCGTCACTGTGGAGCTTTATGGATTGGACACCATGGTTTCCTTTAGGTTCCTCTCCGCCGTATGGGACTCCTCCCACCCCAGACTTATTTATTGGTCTGGCACAGACACTGCCATCATCTCAGATGGCGCGAGCATGGACTTTCCTCTGGCAATGTGCCAGCAGTCATCCGGGCCGGATATCAGTCTTCGATAGTATTTGGATTTATGCCAGCTTTGGATAATGCCTTTTCGAGGCTGGATATCCTTCTGAGCAATTCGAGGTTGCTCAATGAGGCATCTGCATTTGAAGAAACATCGCCCAGCTTGGCTGTCAATGTCGCATTTTCGACCTCGACATCGTTCAGCTGTCTGTTGAGCATCTCGACCTTGTTCTTCAATTCAGAGATTTCCTGCTCCGTGTTTGTGACATAGCTTGCAAAAGTATCGTAGTCCTTGATGACGATATCCAAAAAGGAATCGACCTGCAAGGCATCATAGCCTGGCTTTGTACCTTCAAAGACTTTGTGATAGATTTTGTTTGAATCAAGCAATAATTTCAAAGACATGGTTTTTCTCCGTGAAATATTATATCAATGTTCGTATTATTTTAAAATAAGAACATTCATTGAAATCGAAATGGATGCGCTGTTTCGACATATCACTATCCAAAAACAATCAATCAAAAACTGATAAATATATTAGTTAGTAAGGGCTTACTATATTGTAATGAAAGAAAAACCTATGGAAAAGGCCTTGGCTTTTGACTAGAATAATTCAATAGATATATTGGAGGAGCATATCTTATGTTCAAAATTGTAAAAAAGGATGTCCTCAACCCGACCATCACCAGATTGGTCATTGATGCACCTTTTGTTGCCAAAAAGGCTCAGCCAGGTCAGTTCATCATCCTGAGAACCAAAAAAGACGGTGAACGTGTCCCGTTCACCATTGCCGGAGAGGATCCGGAAAAAGGCACTGTCACCATCATTTTCCAGGTGGTCGGTGCATCTACCGTCGAACTCAACAGCCTTGAAGAAGGCGATGAACTCGCGGATTTCGTCGGCCCACTTGGAAAGCCAAGTGAACTTGAAGGACTCAAGCATGTAGCCATCGTCGGTGGTGGTGCCGGATGTGCCATCGCCTATCCGCTTGCCTACAAGCTTCATGAACTCGGTGCCGATGTCTGCTCTGTCGCCGGTTTCAGAAACAAGGATCTCGTCATCCTCGAGAAGGAATTCGAGGAAGCCTCGAATACCTTCATCAAGATGTCCGATGACGGAACATGGGGAACCCAGGGTTTTGTCACCACTGGCCTTGAGAACGAAATTCTCAGACGTCAGGGTACTCCGGAGGCCTTTGACGAAGTCATTGCCATCGGACCTATCATCATGATGAAGAATATCTGCATCCTGACCAAGAAATATGGCATCAAGACCGTCGTTTCCATGAACCCTATCATGATCGATGGTACAGGTATGTGCGGATGCTGCAGAGTCATGGTCGGCGGAAAGATGAAATTTGCCTGCGTCGATGGACCGGACTTCGATGGCTGGGAAGTCGATTTCGATTCTGCTTCCGAGAGAAATACCATGTATCGTGCTTGGGAGAGAACAAAATATGAAGAAGCATGCAATCTTCTCAAGGAGGGCAAGTAATCATGGCGTTCAACATGAAAGCAACCAAGAACCCGATGCCGACTCAGGCACCTGAGGTCAGAAGACATAATTTCGATGAAGTTGCCATCGGCTATACTGCCGAAATGGCAATCGATGAGGCAAAGAGATGTATGCAGTGCAAGAATCCGGGCTGCGTTCCTGGATGTCCTGTCCACATCGACATCCCGGCTTTCATTGCCAAGGTTGCCGAAGGTGACTTCGAGGGTGCTTATCAGGTCATCAGCAAGTCTTCATCCCTTCCGGCAGTATGCGGACGTGTCTGCCCACAGGAATCCCAGTGCGAAAAGAACTGTCTCAGAGCCAAGATGCCTGTCCGTGAAAAGGATGAGACTGGCAAGTTGGTCGTCAAGGGCATGGGAGAAGCCGTTGGAATCGGAAGACTTGAAAGATTCGTTGCCGACTATCATCGCAACAATGTCAAGCCTGTCACTCCGGAAATCATGAAGAACGGACACAAGGTTGCCGTCATCGGTTCCGGTCCGTCTGGTCTTGCCTGTGCATATGACCTTGCCAAGGACGGCTATGATGTGACCATCTTCGAGGCTCTTCATGTCGCCGGTGGTGTTCTCATGTATGGTATTCCGGAATTCCGTCTTCCGAAGGCCATCGTCCAGAATGAAGTCGAAGGTCTGAAGAGAATGGGTGTAAAGATCATGACCGACATGGTCATAGGTCGTGTCATCTCCATCGATGAATTGATGGATGAATATAAGTTCGAAGCCTGCTTTGTCGGCACTGGTGCCGGTCTTCCGAGATTCCTTGGAATCCCTGGAGAGAATGCAAAGGGTGTCTATTCTGCCAATGAGTTCCTCACCAGAGTCAATCTCATGAAGGCATATCAGGGTGATTCCACGACTCCTATCCAGCACGCCAAGAATGTTGTCGTCGTCGGTGGCGGAAATGTTGCCATGGATGCACTTCGTACTCCACTCAGACTCGGCGCCGAACATGTCACCTGTGTCTATCGTAGAAGCAAGGAAGAACTTCCTGCAAGAAAGGAAGAGGTCGAACATGCCGAAGAGGAAGGTGTCATCTTCGATCTTCTCAGGAATCCAGTCGAAATCATTGAAGACAGAACGGGCTCCCCATCTCCGAGAGCAGCCGACTTCAATCCTAACTATGGCTCTGTCACTGGAATCAAGGTTCAGAAGCAGAAGCTTGGTGAACCGGATGCCTCCGGCAGAAGAAAACCGGTTCCTGTCACTCTCGAGGAAGATCCGGAAGCCTTCTATGTCATTCCGTGTGATTGCGTCATCATCGCAATCGGCACTTCCCCGAACCCACTCATCAAGTCCACGACTCCTGGCATCGAAACCAATTCCCATGGTTGCCTCATCGTCAATGAGGAAACCAATGAGACGACAAAGGATGGTGTCTTTGCCGGCGGTGATGCCGTCACAGGTGCCGCAACCGTCATCCTTGCCATGGGTGCCGGCCGTAAAGGTGCCAAGTACATCGACGAATACATCAAGAACAAGAAGTAAAACATATGGAGGTGCAGTGCACCTCCATTTTGTTTGCCTTGTTTTTGATTTGCCAAGTACCTTTTGTTTCGGTAAAAAGACCGCTTGTCCATAAGAAGTACAAATTGAAATCCCTTTCAGCCATAATAGAGTCAATGAATTCCGTTTTTATCGGGAAAGGACTGGGAAAATGAACCTCATCGAGCACCTGGATTTCTATCAGCATGTCCAACCAAATAAGCTGTTTCTCTTTGACGAAAGACATTTTTATTCCTCAAAGGAGACCTATGACATCGTGTCTTCCCTGGCACATCAATTCCATGATTTCGGCATAGGTGACAATGACAAGGTTCTTCTGTATGCCGAAAGAAGTGTATGTGGCGTGTTTCTTTTTCTTGCCTTGGAGATGGTCGGTGCCAGAACCTTTGTTCTGAATCCGGAAAAGAAGGATCTGCCGTTTTCCTTGGATATAACCATTCGCTACAGGATCGATGGCGATGACGGAATCTTCTTCCTTTCCGACATCATCCAGAAGAAGAGAATCCTACTCTCTTTCAGAAGAGACAATCCTGTCTTCAATGCATTTCGTGAGGATTCAGACTTTGACTTCGTCCTGTTTGATTCCATGGATGAGAACAAGGCAATCTGTGTCAGCGAGAATTCTCTTCTGGAAAGTACGGAAGAATCAGAAAAAAGATTGGGACTGAAGAAGAATGATGTCCATATGCTGATTACGCCTTTGTATCAGGTGGAAGGTATCTCCCAGGTTATCTATGCCATAGCTTTGCAACAGGCCCTGTTCATTCCGAAAAAGACGGATCCGGATGACATTCTTCTCGATATCCAACAGTATCATGTCTCCGTCATGTTCGGAAAGATTGATTTCTATCATCAGCTCATGATGATGCAGCTGACCAAGAAAAAGGATCTTTCGAGTCTCAACGTCGGTCTTGTTGATTCTCATGGTGCCAATGAGGAGGAACTCAACCGTATCGAGAAAGTTCTTCCGATTGTGATGGTTCCTGTCTATGGAAGAAGTGAGTGCCTTCCGATTACGATGCAGGTCAGGACCAGACATGGGAAAAAGAGGCTTCAGGGAGTCGGAAAGCCGTTTGAGAAGATGGATATCCGTTTTTCTGCTGATGGTGAAATCTGTGTGAAATCGCCGTTCGTTTCCCCAAAATATCTCGATGGGAGTCCTATCATGAACGAGGATGGATATTTCCACACCGGAGATTACGGATTCTTTGACAAGAAAGGCAGTCTTCATATCGTGAAGAAAAAGTGATTTCGTTGAAAGAAAATCCGGCAATCCTTATAATCATAGATATGGGAAACGCTTACAATGATGATATTCCCGCTTAAGAGAGGACAAAATGGCATTCTTTGACTATTTCATCAGATATTATGTCAACCATCAATATGGTGCGACTTATATCATCACGGAACTCGTGGCCGCTCTTTCGGTCACCCTGGTTTTCAACCGGCTGAAATACAGGGATTACAGATCCTGGCTGAGAATCCTTGCTGATTTTGCCTGCACATGGGTTGTCTATCTGTTCTTCAGCTGCTTCTTTGATTATCTGTTTCCTTCATTGAATGGCACTCTGAGGCTTATCACCTGGCCTTTGATCAGTGCCTTACACGCTTTCTATCCGCGTGAAATGAAAAGGAGGAGTCGTATTACCTGCGCCTTTGCCATCATGACCTTCATCGAACTCTCACTTTCCTTCTCTGGATCCTTGGGCAGCATGATTTCTTTCATCTATGGATACCCGGATTCACAGCTTACTGACACGACGATGTATGTCATCCTTGTCGCCCTGATTGCAGTCGCAACCCTGTTTGGCATACTTTCTCCTTTCAGATATAAGTATGTAAAGATTGTTCCTACGGTTTTGCTGAATGGAATTTTCTCGGTTTCTTACATCTTTACATTGCTTCATGCCATTCTCATGCCTGGCAATGTTTCGGATATCAACACGGACATGTCCCTGATCGTTTCCGTCATGTTCCTGGTTCTGTGGATTCTGAACTTTCTTTCCTACATCATCTTCTATTCCAATGTCAAAGCCTATAACGAGATATTGGATTATCAGATGAAGGCACTGAAGAATGAAAGTGAAAGATATCAGATTGAGATATCCAATGCCAAATATGAGGAACTTCATAAGTTGCGTCATGATCTGAAGAACCAGATGGGACTTCTTTCCAGTCTTCTGAGGGAAGAAAAATATGATGAGATGAAGAAATATCTTGCCGATCTCAATGAAGGCGCATATATCGCCATGGACTTCTTCGAGACGGGAAATGTCTTTGTCAGTGCCATTCTCAACATGGAACTTAGCAAGGCAAAATCCAATGGACTTAAGCTTGAAGGAAAGATATCCGTCCCCAAGGAACTGATGATTTCCTCAAATGATCTCGATTCCCTTTTGTGCAATGCCATTGACAATGCCATCGAGGCCAGTGTCAGGTATGGTATCATGGAACCAATAGAGATTTCATTGCTTTTCGAGGAACCTTATCTCTTCCTTACGGTGAAGAACAGGGTACCCGATTCACTGGATCATCAAACCATACTGAGGATGAAATCCCAGAAGAATGACAGAATGAACCATGGCTATGGTGTCAAGGTCATCAAAGACATTGTCAACAGGCATCATGGAAGCTGCAGGTTTGAAATCAATGACGGCTATTTTACTTTAGACAGTATGCTTCTTTTGGACAAAGTGAAGGAGAACTGATTTATGCTGAATCTCAATGTGGCATTCGTGGATGACGATCCTGAATCAAGAAAGATGATCATCGCCAAGGTAGATGAGATGTTTGCTTCCATGGAGTGCAAGATGGAATCTTTCCCCTATTCTGACGGAAATGAATTCTATCAGGCTTTGGAAAGACAAAGATTCGACATTGTCTTCCTCGATATCGAAATGCCGGGAATCGATGGCATTCTTCTGGCTAAGAAGATGAAGACAAACGGCAGGGAAAATCGCATCGTCTATGTCTCGAACAGGGAAGACCTTGTATTTGATTCGTTGGAGACAAGACCTTATGGTTTTGTGAGAAAATCCCATTTCCAGGATGACATGAGAAAAATCATCCGCTTCTTCGTCCAGGAACTGACTTCCGAGGATGACAACTATCTTCTCATCCAGTCTGAGGGAAGCAAGGTGAATCTCCCCATCGACGATATTCTCTATATCGAATCGAACAAGAGGTATCAGCAGATCCATGTGAAGAATCTTATCAAGCCATATGTCACATCCACGACTTTCCAGACATTGTCAGATCTACTTGTCAACAAAGGATTCATCACCTGCTACAGGGGCATCATGATCAACTATCTTGCCATCAAGGTCATCAATGATGACTGCATCGAACTGAAGAACGGAAAGATTCTTCCGATGTCAAGAAGACATGCTGTGGAAACGAAGGAACAGTACATGAAGCTTGTGAAGAAAAGAATGGCACTGTTCTATTGACCTTTCAAAATAGTTTTTTGTTTTAATTGTTTTAAGCTTTATACCTCCATGATATAATAGAAAAAATGATTTGTGGAGGTTTTTTCATGGCTGAAAAATTTGATGAAAACGAAATGCAGACGGATATCACAAAGCTTCTTGAATATGTCGCGATAATCAGGAAAAATGGTGGTCTGGATATCTTTTCCGGACTCTTCCAGACTGATTACAGAATCATGACTTATCTTTCGTCACATCCGAACGCACATCCATCCGACATGGCCGATGAACTCAATGTCACGAGACCGAATGTCGCTGCAAACCTTCGACTTCTTGACCAAAAGAAGTTCATCACCCGTGTGGTCGATGAGGATAACCGCCGACAGGTGTATGTCAACATGACGGAGGAAGGAAGACAGTATCTTCAGAAGTGTGATGCCCAGCTGAATTTCCTTTTTGCTGGATGGCTGACACTTTTGGGCAAGGAAGAAACAAAACATCTTTTGAGGATTCTTGAGATTTCCTCTGACCCGAGCATTATTTCCAATGAGGTAAAAGAAATTGTCGTCGGAAAATGAAACTTCCTTTCCGATTCTCAGGAAAACCCTGAAAGGAACGGACATCATTGTCTTTTTTGATGTGGAAGGAACACAGTTTTCCCATAAGATGATTTCCATCGGGCTAGTGGGATATAAGACAAACGGACTTGATATCATAGGGGAACCTGTTTTCTCCTATCATAGCCTGGTGAAGTGTGATGATGAGATAGGACCTGTCGTCATGAAGATGACCGGCATCACATCTGATCTTCTTCAGTCTGAGGGAAAGGATGTCCGTGTAGTCATCGATGACATCAACCGTCTTTTAAGGCCCTACAGGAGAAAATTCATCTCCTATGGAGATCAGGACATGAAGATGGTCCATGAGAGCCTTGATCCACAAGATGTGACGGAGATGAACTTCTTCAGGAACATGATGAAGAATCACCTCGATTTCCATGCCTACCTTGAAAAGAGAGTATGTGACAAAAACGGACAGTCCTATTCCATCGAAAGACTTCTCAGATTGTTCCATCTTGAGAGCAAGGGGGCATTCCATGATCCTTTATATGATGCCCTGGATTTGGCAGTGATTTATCATGCCTATGTCTCCGATGAGAAAAGAATCCTGGAACTGTATCTTGAGAATTACATGAAGAATCCATATCAGGGAACAAACAACAAAAAGATTCTTGCATTGCTGCTCGAAAAGAAACAGATCAGCATTTCTGACCTGAATGAGATTCTGAAGGAGAACCTATGATCAATTATCCGGATGGAAGAAAGATGGTCATCGAGAAGAAGACTGACAAGGTTGATCATAGAAAGACGGAAAACAAGACCGAGGCACAGAAGGTCAGGGAATCCATGATCAAATCCAACATGGGCATGGCATTTGAATCGGATGTGACGAAATCCTGTGACTTCTACAGGGAGAAAGGATTGGCTGACATCTATAAGAGACCGACACCGATAAAGGTCGTCAAGATGAGCAAGACGAAGAACGGGATGATCGAGGAAGCCTACTTCGAGGAGAAGTCCACGACCGACTATGTCGGCATCTACAAAGGAAGATATATCGACTTCGAATGCAAGGAAACCATCCATGATGAAATTCCGTATCATATGATCAGGGAACAGCAGTACAGACATCTTGAGAACATCATGAGACTTGGTGGCATCGGTTTTTTCCTCGTCTCCTTCAAAAGGGCACAGGAAGTCTATCTCATCAACTCCAGTATCATTCTTGATGCCTTGAAGGAAAAAGAACATCGTGGCTTCAAAAGAGAATTCTTCAAGGAAAAAGGCATCCTGGTCGAAAGAAGCTTCTTGCCTCCCTATAGACTGCTGGATGCCATTGACAAGGCGTATGACTTATAGTTCAACTTCGGATTCAATTCCGAAGTTTTTTATTTCCTGTTTTTCTTTTGAGACGACTTATAGGCTTTCTTGGTGACTTTCTTTGCCATCTTCTTTACTGCTTTCTTCTGCTTCTTGGAACCATGCCTGATGAAAAGTATGACGATGATGACAAGAAGAATCAGTATGACAGCAACGATGGCGATGAGAACGATATAGCTTGTCTTGGTGTCGAGGCCGAAGAGATGGAAATCAGACTTGTTGCCCGAGGATGAACCATCATCCTTCTTGTCAGGGGTTGTCTGACTGCCTGAGGAAGAGCTGTCCTGACTGCCTGAGGAAGAGCTGTCCTGATTTCCTGAGGATGTATCATCCCCGGTATTGCTTCCGGAACTGTTCTCCTTTGCCTTGACGGTAGGTTCCTGTTCCTTGCTTGCATCATAGACATAGGTGGAATCATAGACTCTTCTTGCCCATTCCGGATGGTCGATGAATGGGTTTCTGTTGTCCTGGATGTTCTTATAGATGAGGTTGTTTCTATGGATCTCGTAATCTGAGACTGGATCTGATTCATTCCAGCTCAGCAATGTGGAAAGATTGTATTGGACACCATGGAATTTCTTGTCATTCCTATCTGCGTCATCATCGGTGTAGGTCTTGTCGTCAGTGAGATGGAGATAGGGTTCCTCTTGGGTATTCGTGCTCAGCTTTACGGAATATCTTGTTCCCATGTAGAGAAGACATCTGGCGACATCTCCCTTCCATTCGTCGGTAGGTTCGAAGGTATCATTGGCTTCATCGAGCCAACCGGAGATCTCCTGACTTCCGTCAGCAAGATAGTTCTTGATGACCTTTGCCGTGGAATGGTCGACTGTACCGAAGAAATGGTCGTTATGTCCTTCGCTGTTGGTATTGTGGTCGGCTGCGACTAGATGATGCAAGTCCGTCCAGGCTCCTTTTGTCTCGATATCCTTGCCATTGCTGTCTTTCTGCTTGAATCCGTGGTTCTTTGCCCACATATGCTCCTTGTCGACCTGAATCTGCTTGTTCGGCTTCTTCTTGTTGGTGTAGTCGATGGAGGTGAGCGAAGTGTCGGCTGAGAAACCGTTGATGTAATTCGAATATGCCTTGGTGATGTCGTTGTTGGCAGAATCGCTGATGTAGGCATTATAGAAATAGTAGGTGTTGTCCTTGGTGAGGGTGAATGTCTCAGGAGTCACCGAGTCGGATATGGACCAGTTCCTGTCGGTCAGCTTATACCAGTCTGAAACCTGGGAATAGGTGAGGAAGTATTTCTTTCCATCGGTGGAATCAGCCTTATGGGTTGCGATTTTCTCATATAGGGCTGATTTCATCTCATCGCCGGTGAGTGTTCCCATGGAACCATAGTAGCTGTTGATTTCATCGACTGTGGAATCGCTGAAGTCCAGCTTCGTCGTTGAATCGTAGAACTTTCCCTGCTTGAAATCCTTGCTGGCCTGATTGATTGGAGCTGAGGTGAAGGAGAAGCTGAATAGTATCGGCAATGTCGTCAGTATTCTGAAAATTTTGTTCATGTTTGTAAATGTCTTTCTGTTTTCCTGTAAATAGTATATAGGTAAAGCACTTTACTGCGGTCATGAAATTGATTTCATGATGTATTTTTCTTAAAATGGGGCCATATGAAAACAATGTTAGATAACCAGAAATTCCTCTTCGTATTCGATCTTGACGGAACACTTCTGAATTCAGACAATCAGATTGAACCGAAGACGAAGATGCTTCTCAATAAGCTCGCCGATATGGGAAACATCATTTCCATCGCCAGTGGAAGACCATCCAGGTCAATCAGAATCTATGCGGATCAGTTAGGTATCCGTGGTCCATTCATCGGATACAATGGCGGAGCCATCGACAATCCCTATGATTCCTCGTTTGTTCCCTTTAGGAAATTCATCCGAAAGGATATCATCCTGGATTTCCTTTCCCATTTTGGTGAAGATGCCTTTGAGAATCTTATGATTGAGGATGAAACGGATCAGTATTACCTCAAGTCCAATAAGTCCTATGTCAATTTCTTCCATCCCGAGGGAATGAGAATCCATATCGGGTCTGTCCTGAAGGAACTGGACAAGGATATGAGGACATGTGTCATCCAGATCAAGGATGTCACCAAAAAAGAGGAAATGAGAAAATTTGTGGAATCCCTCGATGAGAACATGTCCATCCGTTGGTGGCTGGATACAGAGGACTTCGGTGAACTTTTCTTCTTTGACACCAATAAGGCGACATCCATCATGAAACTTGCGGAATATTATCATATCGACAGACCTCATGTCATCTGCTTTGGAGATGCGATGAATGACTACTACATGATCAGGAATGCCGGTATCTCCTTTGCCATGAAGAATGGAGACAGACAACTGCAGGAAGCTGCAACCTATGTCACGGAATATGACAACAATCATGAAGGCATCTATCATGCACTAAGTGATTTGTTCGGAATCGAATGAATCCAAACAGAAAAATCCCGGGTCATCACTGATCCGGGATTTTTGTTTTGCTGATATTTACAGATGCATGATTGCCTTGAGTTCGTCAGCCATCTGCTTGGCTTCGACCTTGGCAACTTCATCTTCCTTGACGATTTCGATGTAGAACTTGACCTTTGGCTCTGTTCCGCTAGGACGGATGCAAAGGAAGGATTCATCCTCGAAATCAAATCTGAGGCAGTTGGTGGTATCGATGTCCGGAAGATCCATATCCTTGGTGGTATGTGCTTCGAAGTCGATGATCTTTCTGTTGAGATAGTCAGACATGGTCAACACTTTCTTTCCGGCAAGACTGGAGAAAGGATTGTTTCTGACGGCAGTGATCTCTGCGTTCATTCTGTCCAAGGAACCGGCACCCTTGAAATAGATGTTGACCTGGGTGTCATAGTAATGACCGGTCTTCTTGTCGAGGTCGGCAAGAGCGACATCGAGTGTCTTTCCCTGACGGAGATAGTATTCGCACATGTCGGCGATGGCGATGATGGACTGGAGGGAATCCTTGTCACGGATGAAGTCGGCAAGAAGATATCCATAGGATTCTTCATAGCCGAAGAGGTATTTGTCACCTTCCTCAGGCATTCTGGAAGCCATGTTTCCGATATACTTGAAGCCGGTAGCCGTGGTTCTGACCTTGATGTCATAGAGCTTGGCAGCCTTGGCACCCTGGGCACCGGTGACGAAGGTATTGCAGATGCAACCGTTGGATGGAAGAAGACTTCTTCTCTGAAGTGTGCCTAAGACATAGTCGATGAGAAGGGCACCGGTCTGGTTTCCGGTGAATCTCTGAAGTTCGCCCTTGGAGTTGATGAAGGCGATACCCATTCTGTCCGCATCAGGATCGGTCGCCATGATGAGATTGTAGTTCTCACCCTTGTCGTTAAGTTCCTTGATGTGCTTGTATGCACCGAGATAGGCTTCCTCGGTCTCTGGGTTCGGGTTTGGCGTATTGGTGAAATCCGGATCGAAATAGTCCTGTCCAGGGACGGTGGAGACGGTATATCCGGCACCTCTGAGAGCCATTGGGCCGACCTTGCAGTCACATCCACATTCCGGAGTGAAGACAATCTTGGTAAGTCTCTTTCCTTCGAAGACATCCTTGTACAAGGAGGTAGAGATTTCCTTTGCGACATATTCCTCATCATATTTCTCGTCATCATCGAGATAGGTGACCTTGCCGACATTTTCGATTGGAGTGTAGGTTACGGTAAGCTCATCGCTGAGGGCATCGATTTCCTTGATGAGTCCGTCGATGTTCTCATAGACGGCCTGGCAGCCTTCTTCATCATAGACCTTGTAGCCGTTATATTCCTTTGGGTTGTGGCTGGCGGTGATCATAAGTCCACCGACACATCCCAAGTGTCTGACGGTATAGGAAAGTTCCGGAGTCGGATGTGGATCATGGAAGGTGAAGACGTTGAAACCGAATTCGGTCAGAACCTTTCCGGCCATGTCACGGAATTCCTTGGAGAAATGACGATTGTCAAAGGAGATGGCAAAGCCTCTTTCCCTGCAGGCATCCACGCCATATTTCTTTGTGAGGAATAAGGCGACACCGATGGTGGCTCTTCTGACGGTGAGCAGATTCAGTCTGGCAGAACCAGGACCGAGAAGGGCTCTCATGCCGGCAGTTCCGAAATGAAGGTCACTGGAAAACATTTCCTTCTTGGTGTCTTCATCGGCAGCCTTTATCTGTTCCTTTTCGACATCACTGACAAGTGGAGAATTCAACCAATTCTCAATCTTCTGTAAATAGTCCATATTTCCTCCTAGATGGGTTTTTATTTATTATATACGAAAGAAGGTCGAAAGTATTTGTTTTGACTATCGTGATATGACAAAATCATGTCGAAAAGACAATGTTTGTCAAAAGAATCAAAACAATCACTGCTTTCTTCTTCTCTGCATGAAGTCATCAAGCTTCGTTTTGGAGTTTTCCAGTTCTTCGCAGATGTGAAGATAGTTCTTCAGCATGTCTCCATCTTTGGAATAGTCGCCATATGCCTTGATGAGAGGAGAAAAGGAAAGATAGGAGCCGAAGGCGGAAAGATTCTTTTCCTTCTTGGCAAGGTAGTAGACGAAATTGTAGATGTTCTCGTACCTGACTCCTTCATAGATGATGGACCGGCTTTGCGAGAGATGATATCCCATGAGGTAATAGGCATAGGGAAGATCCTCACGGGAAATCTTCTCTATTCTCAGTATTTCCTCATATTCCTTTCTGTTGGATTCGTTGTAGAGGGTGGACTTCATATACTCTCCGATGAGTTCGTATCTCAGAATGGAAAGATAAGTGGGATCAGGTGTGGGGGAATAGGATAAAAGTGTCTCCCCAAGTGATTTCAGGTCATCAAAAGTCTTTCCGTTGAAGGCAAAAGGCAGGTATGGGTTGAGGACTTCCCTGATACGGAAGATGAGCACGTCCTCTGGTATGGATTGCAGAAGAAGAATTCGAATTCTTTCGTATTTCTTCACATCATCGGTTCTGACGAAGTCGAGAAAGGAATCCGTGTGGATGACTTCGTCCCATTTCTTCTTTTCGCCAAGAGCCTTGGCGAGTTCGAAGATGTCCTGATATTCATGATCGAATGCTATGTAAGACATGTTTCCTCCTAGATTGCCGTGTTGAGAATGCAGCTGTACAGATAGAAGAAGAAACTGAAGAAGGAGACGAGGAAGGCAATCGTGGTGAAGATGTAATTCAGTGTGCGGATGGCCTTGTATCCCTTTTTCTTCTTTGCTGAATCGACTTTCGACAATTCCTCGAAGTCGATGTATGAATTGGAGAGCCTGGAAAAGTCAAGGATGTCATTCTTCAGGGTGATATGTCTGTTGATTGCACCGGAAAGATAGTCATACAACTTCTCTGATTCATAGAGGATGTCGTCATATATCTTCTCGGAATGATACTTCAGGAACCTTTTTGCGTAATGGTAGGATTCCTCGATTCTGGCATTGATGCTATGGTAGATGGAAAAGAAGAAATCATATGCCAGTATGGATATGGGAAGAACATAGCTGACATATGTTAGGACATAGTTCGGCCTTGGATTGTAGAAGCATTCCCAATAGTTGCTCTGCGGATATAGGACTGTGAAGAAGAGGAAGAAGTTCATGATGATGAACAGAAGAATTTCCATATATTGTGTCAAGGCACGGAATTTCTTCGTTCTTTTCCTTGTTCCTTCTTGGATTGCCTCTATGGAATTGCTGACAAGCACATTCATGTCTGAGGCATAGTCATCGATTGCATCCTTCACGCTTTCCTTCTTCATGTCCGGAGTGAACCTGTCGCTTTCGATCATCTCATTGATGGACATGTCCTGCCCCTGGATGTTGATGATAAGGTCGCCGATGCTGTTTATCTCGCCCTTGTAGTTCGGATTGACGGAAAGAGGGTTGATGTAATATTCCGGAAAGGAATGTAAGCAGAGATAATTGAGCTTCGTCTCGATGATGAAGCATTCCTCAAGTGTCCTTGGCTCAAGCTTTATGCTTTCATATTCCTTCACGACTTCCTTTGCCTTTCCGGAAAGATGTCTTTTTGCCTCGATGACATTGTAAGAGAGAATCTGATAAGAGGACAGAGAACTTAGTTTTCTGCGGTAGTCGAAAGCATAGGTGGAACAGTTCCAACCGCTTTTTTCGGCTAACAGGTAGAATTTCAGTTCGTTATCCATCTTAAGTACCTACCTTATGAATGATGTTGAACAGGAAGGAAAGAAATCCGTCCGACAGAGGAATGATTTCCCTGATTTCGGCAAGAAAGATGAAAAGAACTCCATAGGTGAATATGAAGAACATGGCACTGAGAAAGAATTTCTCGAATGCCGTATAGACTTTATGTATGTCAGGGTTGCTTCCGATGAACCAGAATTTCGAGATGACAAAACTTATCATATATAGAACCATGTAGAAGAAGAAACAGGTGAGATTGAAGGATATATGTGTCTTCTGGGCATAGGAAAGAGTCTCCCTGTCCGTCAGGAAGGAGAACATTCCAAGAAACGCCTCGCCTATGGCTGAGGATATGTCAAGGGAAGAATAGATCCTGTCAGTGAGGAAAAGCAAAACAAAGATTATTCCGGGAATTCCTGAACAGAGGGTATAGATGATGAGTTTGTTTCTGGGAAGGAAAATGCTCGGAATCAGGAAAAAGGGGATGAGAATGACAAACAATATCGAAAGACTCATCTTTTTTAGTTGATTCTGGATATGGAGTCCAGTATTTTCTGCTCCTTTTCAGGTAATGGGGAAGTGAATTCCTTTCCGGAAAGATATGCAAGCCTTCCGTCGATATCCTTGAACTTGAAATAGGAGGCGTGCAGGAACTGGTTCTTCAGTCCGTACATTCTTTCGAAGACTTCGTTGACCTTGAAGTCGCCGTATTTGCTGTCTCCGACGATCGGATGACCGATGCTGGCAAAATGCACTCTCAGCTGGTGGGTCCTTCCGGTCATCAGCTCGGCCTCGACAAGGGCATATCCAAAGGAATAGTTCTTGATTCTGTGATAGAGGGTAAGGGCTGGTTTTCCACCTTTTGACTCCGGAACGACCTTGACGATTTTCTTGTCGCTGTCCTTTAGCAGGGCATAGTCGATCTTTCCGTTTTCGGACATGTTTCCTCTGACCAGGAGAGTGTACTTCTTCTCTATCTGGTCACGGGTACGGAAAAGCTCGAGAAGCTGCTGAAGTGTTGGCAGGTTCTTTCCGAAGATGACAATGCCTGAGGTGTTTCTGTCAAGCCTATGTGCAGGGGAGGGGATGAATCCGTCAAGGGAATTCGGATCCCATTCTCTTTTTTCCTTCAGATAGTTCAGAACCATGTTCTGAAGGGTGATTCTCTTTTCACCTTCGTCTCCGTGGACTAAAAGGCCCTTCGGCTTGTTGATGACAAGGATGTTTTCATCTTCATAAATAATCTCAAAGTCAGCCTTGACAGGCCTTAAGACGGCTTCCTTGTGGAATTGTTCCAGAAGGGCTGGCTTGATGTAGATGTCGACTTCATCACCTGTCTTGGTGATGTAGTCGATATTTGCCTTCTTTCCATTGACCTTGACGTCTTTCTGGCGGAACATCTTATAGATAAAGGATATCGGTGCATCCTTAAGCATTCTCTTGAGGAATTTGTCGATGCGCTGGTTGGCATCGTTTTCAGTGATTGTGTATTTCATATGGATAATTATAAACAAAGAGAAAATGTTAAGAAAGCCCAAAACTCATGTTTTGTCAATGCCTATCTGAAAGTTGCTTATATTTTTCTTGACAATCATCTGAAATTCCTTAAAATATTCATTGCTGTTTCACAGCACTTACTGGAGCGATACTCAAGAGGCTGAAGAGGTGGGCTTGGAAAGCTCATAGACGGGTAACACCGTGCGAGAGTTCAAATCTCTCTCGCTCCGCCATTATAGAACGTCAAGTGTGATACAAAGTCACACTTTTTCTTTTTT
>CAVJFW010000002.1:0-795 GCA_963648975.1 bacterium
ATAATTTAACAATCAAAGTCTTTAGGATTATATAGCCTAAAGGCTTTTTTTATATACTTTTATTAATCTGTTTCCTATTTTAATCGGGTGCATTTTGTAAAGACCGGGTGCATAAAAATTCTAGCAGGTGCATTTTGTATTAAAATAGCAGTTAAAACACATCCAAGATGACAGTCGAAGCAAAAACTTTGATTCTGATCAATAAATAAGGCGGACTTGTGAATGTTCGCCTTTTTTCATTATAAAAAGAACTGACAGCCATATATTTCCAAAAGTGGATTAGATGATGGTCTTTTGAATTGTAAGGATAAAAATCCACGCCTTGTTTCAATTGATGACATGTTTGAAAATGTTTGATCATCAACAATATCGTTCAGTGCCAGTGGACAGTTTGAAGGAAGACAGAAAAACTGTTCACTCGGAATTGTCTTGACGTCATATGTTTCATGGTATAAGCAAACTGATTTTGATTTCCTTTGATTAAACCATATTAGAGTCAGTTGAATTGATATATTCGAGTGGCATGGAATGATGTTTTTTCTAATCCGACTTATGGAAAACTAGATGTAGGTAGAATGAATTTGAATGGTTCATCCTGCCAAATGCGATAAACGCGTTTTCAATTTTGCTTCTGAAACGGCTTTCGATGATCAGCTCTTCTCTTTTTTTGTCGTTTGAATTTCTGCAAAAATGTATTTTCCAATGCTATCAACGATTGTAAAAAATGTATTTTTCAATGCTTTTTACTATGAAAAAAATGATTTCTCCAATGCTTTGGTTTGGATAAATATACAC
>CAVJFW010000002.1:805-53943 GCA_963648975.1 bacterium
ATTCCATATGAAGAAGAATAGGATTGTAGTTACACTTTTGGGCATGGCCTTGCTCACTTCCTGCCAGGGAACTAGTGGAAGTGTGTCAACACAAAACGAAGAGATTTCAACCAGTTACTCCTCCATCATAGGAAACCATACGAATGAGGAATTCACTTTTCAGGAAAAGGAATTTCCGGATATCGAAGATGATTTCTCCTTACAGAAAGAAGAAGACTTTTCTGATGGAGAGAAGGTAGATGTCTCTACCATTGAGGCTGGTTCTGCTTATACGATCAAGAATGGAGGAACTTACATTCTTTCCGGTACCAATGCAAATGCAAGAATCGTCATCAAGACATCCGATGAAATCAAAATCATTCTGAATGGTGTCAATCTTAGCTCCTTAGGTGATTCTCCTCTTGAAATCCAGAAGGCGGAGAAGGTCACGATATATGTTGCTTCCAGGACAAAGAACTATTTTGCTGATTCAGAGTCAAATACCTTGGAAGCTGCCATCTTGGTGAAAAAGGTTCCTCTGTCAATCGAGGGAAGTGGATATCTTTATGTTTCCGGAAACGGACTTTCCACGGACGAGACAGATTCCGGGGTTGCCATCCAGGATGCAAAAGGAATCACAATAACCAATACCCATGTCCTTGTCACATCCAGCCATTCCCATGCCATTAAGGCAAAACTGGGTTTCACCGCAAATAATGCAAAACTCTCCCTGATATCTGACAAGGATGGCATACACACCGGTTCTGATACCGATGATGATGGCAATGTCACGGATGTCGGAAATGTAGTAATCACTGATTCACTGCTTGCCAGCAAGACGAAGGGAGATGGAATCGATTCAGAGGGAATGATAACCATCACGGATTCAGATACTCATATCGAAACTGAAGGTACATTTGTTCTTTATGATCGTTCGCTGGATACTGATGGAAGTCTTTACGAGTCTTCAAGATACATAAAGGATGGTTCTTCATACAAGAAGATTTCCGAGGATGAACAAAATAGGTATTCGACACGCTATTATCTTGAGCAGAAATGCAAGGGAATCAAAAGCGATGGGGCGATAAGGATTACAGGTGGAAGTCATTATCTTCATACGACAGATGACTGCCTCACATCGGATACTTCCATAGACATATTATCTGGAGATTATTCCTTATATACATTGGATCAGGCCATCAATTCAGATAAGATTCTGAACATCGGTACAGAGACAAGAACAGAGAACACCTCTGACTTCGTCATCCGAATCTTTCATTCCTATGAAGGTATTCAGGGCGGAAACATAAATTTCTATGATGGCTATACCTATATCATCAGTCAGGATGATGGTATCAATGCCACAAGTGACACCGATGGCTATTCCGTTTCGATGAACTTCCATCCCTATAGTTCCGTTTGGATCAATGCGGAGGGGGATGGCATCGACAGCAACAAGGATGTCACGATGGATGGCGGAAATCTCTATGTCTTCGGTCCGACGTCAGGTGGAAACTCTTCCCTGGATTTTGATGGAAAGTTCATTTATACAGGTGGAACAATCGTGGCATTGGGTCAGCAGGGAATGGTTCAGACCCCCAATACGGATTCCATGAATGTTCTCTCCTATAATCTTTCCTCATACAGCAAGGAAGACATCCTTTCTGTCAGCGATGAAAATAACGAATGGAGCGTGATTCTTCCGAAGAGCTATTCCCAACTGAACATGATCATCGGCTCTTCTGACATCATCAGCGGAAATACATATTCCCTATATTCGAATCCAATATCGGATGCCAGTTTCAGAAATGGAACCTATGTGGGGAAAAAGGTTTCTGCCGGAGACTCTGAAATCACATTGACTGCCTCGAAAGGCCTTAGTACATACGGAAGGACTTCAGGTGGCCCAGGTGGCGGAGGACGTCCAGGTCCTGGTGGAAGATAGACGTTGACTGTCAAAGTGTTGTGTATCCTGGATGATGGATATTACGACACTTTTTTCTTTTGTCTCTTTTTGTGATATCTGTGGACTTTTTGCGTTTTCGGACTATAATTTCTCATCGGATTTGGAGGGCTTTCCCATGGATATCGTCTTGTCGGTCCTAGGTGACCAGAACTTCTTAGGTGCCATCATCGCTTCCATCGTCTTCATTCTCATCGGCTTTGCCCTCAGACGATTCGGCTTCATCAACGAACACGGAAAAGGAATCCTGAATGCCGTTGTCATGAAGGTCGCCATACCCTGCATGGCCTTTTGTGCTTTCATGTCCGACTTCAATCAGGAGGATTTGATCAACAATCTGCTCATCCTTGTCATTGACATTGTTTTTTATGTGATCTTCCTGTTGCTTGGAAGCCTGATGTTCATGAGATATGGCAAGGAAAAAAGACGAATATATGGAATTCTGATGGCCATAGGTCAGTTGACTTTATTTTCCATGCCGATTCTCTCTGCCACATATGGCAGTGAGAGTGGAATCCTCATTCCGACATCCCTGATGTCCATCGCCTTCAGGCTGTTCACGTATCTTTATTCCTATGTGATGATATCCGGAGAGAAGATCAACAAGGAAAACTTTGGCGTGACGATGAGGAAAATCTTCGTCAACCCAGTCATGATCTGCATGTTTTCCGGTCTGCTCATCTGGGTCACTCAAAACATCACCTGGCAGGTGGATGTCGGTGATGCGACTTATGGATTCCTGAGAATCGACAAGACACTTCCTGCCCTGTATAAGGCTTTCCAGTTCGGAAACAACATGGCTACACCACTTTGCATGCTGACAATCGGTGTCACATTGGGTGAAACAAAGTTCGTCGATACCATCAGAAATGGTTTGGCTTGGTGCATTTCAGCCTTGAGGACAATCATCGTCCCTTCCTCTATCCTTGGTATATGCATTCTGATTCAGCTTACGGGTCTTATTCATTTTTCGGAGTTGCAGTTGGCTGCACTTGTCATTGGAAATGCGGCACCGGTAGGTGCCGTGGTGGCGGTATATTGCGTGAATTCGGACAAGGAAGCCGTTGTTGCCTCGGCATCCATCTTCCTGTCGACGATTCTGTCCCTGATCGGAATTCCGCTTCTTTCCGTGCTGGTCAGGCTTACAATGTCATTACCGCTTTTCGGCTGACACAAAAATTATTTTATAGTATCCAGATATAGGATAATGCCGGTATGAGGATATAGATGAGAATGGAGCACACCGCAAGGAAATAGAACAGAATTCTCATCTTTGCCGTGGAGTAGGCAATCATGTTGGCATCGGCAAGCTTGACATATCTTCTGTATTTGATGATTTCGAATCCCATGATCAGGACCATGGCAAGGGTGAAGATGTTCACGAAGGTAAGAAGCGAGAATGTGTTGGCGATACCGACACTTGATAATCCCAGAAGAATTGCGGAAATGGCGGAGAAGAATCCGGTTCCTATCATGCCCATGCTGTCATCCTTGTTGAAACTCTGATTGTAGAATGCCAGAATCAGCCAGATGGCGACGGCAATGATGTTCAAAAATGAATTGAGATAGGTCGCAATGCCATGCTTGTTTGCCCTTATCGTGACTTCAAGCTGTGTCTTGATGACATTCTGATTGTAAGTGGCTGAGGAATGATCGAGGTCCTTGTCTTGGTAATAGTTGAGCTTCACGTTGAAGTTCTTGATTCCGTTGTTCTCTTTGATCAACCTGTATCCGTTGCTCATGGAAAAATATGTCGAATATCCGCTTGTTTCCGTATCGGGAACATATCTGACATAGGAAGAAGTCCTGGTCGGCTGGATATAGATTTTGAATTGGGAGGAATCAAGAGGGTATCTTGGTGAATCGAATGTCTTGTTGATTGTGGCCTGGAAATGCAGTCTCTGACTATAGCGATAGGATTTTGTCTTTTCGTCATAGTAGGCGGTTCCCTTATCCTGGTATTCGAGTGTATCCGCTGTGATTTTTCCGTTTCCGATTCGGAATTCATCATTTTTGTCGGTGAACACGTTGGATGATTTTTCACCGGGATAGGCTTTCAATTGCTCCAGATAGATGGTGGAGACACTTTCCGGGGTGTTGCCTGAGGACATATGATCATTGTTATCGAAGTTGAATTGCAATATATCCGGAATGTTGTCCTTGTATGGAAGATATCCTGTACCTTCACTGTCAAAACAGAAGTTGTCAGCGAGAAAATCTTCATCTGAATAAATGCCTTTTTCATCGAATTCAAAACCCTTGGACTTGTAATAATACATCTTGAAGTATTCGATCTGGTCAAAGTCGAAGGTCGTGGTCAATGTGGCATCATAGCTTGAGTTTGCAGAAGAAATGTTGTGGATTCCTTCCATGGATACGCCGACCTTTACGTTGACGAAATGGGTATTCCCGTCTTTGTCCTTTTCGAGCATTTCATTTTCTGTTTTTAGCTGCGATTCAGAAAGGGTATCTTCATCTCTGTATGTGGAAAGCGTCTGCAGACTGTTGACGACGGAGGTCGAGATGGCGTAGATGACGATGAAGAGGAAGGGAATCATGCTGAGAATGGTGTTGATCAGCAGCTTCTTTCTCATATCCTTTGAAAGAAGGGAGATGTTCTTCCTTATGACATTCTTATTTCTGTTTTTCTCTATTTCGTTGACATAGTCTCCCTGATGGAGTCTGATCTTCAGTTCATCTACCTTGAGATATTCGTCATGCGGAAGTTCCTTGTCGTCATCCTTGAGGATATTCATGTCCAGATAGAAGATATCAGCGATTTCCTTTAGTGTCATATCATCAAGATTGTCTTCCTTCATCCCGTTGACATTCTTTTTGATGATGTCATCAAGATGAACGTGATATTTCTTTTCCAGGTATTCGTCCAGATGTCTTATCTTTTCCATTGTCTTTTTCATGATGAAAACCTCTTTGTCCATCAAGATTGTAGAGTTTGTCCTCTTTTCTTTCAACTCGTTTGTCTTTTTTTCGTTCTACCTATAAGAAATGACAAAAGAAAAATCCATGTCTTCCTGACATGGATCATGATTGTCAGTTAATGGCCACAGCTGCATTCATGTGTCGGCGCTTCATTGAGATTCAATGAGCCGTCGAGGAATGCCTTGACGATTTCATCGCAGTTGCCATTCAATGTGGAATAGCATTTGATGTCGGCAATCTTAAGGAGGTTGAACAGTCTGCTTCCGATGTCATCGCAAAGAAGGATGTTGACATCATGGTCTCTTAAGAAGGCGGCGATGAGGGCGTGCTGTTCACCGTTGGTCGGTACAATGTCGGATGAGACGATGTGTTTTTCAGAATCCACTTCGTAGATCTTGAAGTTTTCAGTTCCTCCGGTGTGCTCGTATAGGCTTCCGTCCTGATTATATGGTATGGCGATTTTCATTTTGTGATCCTTTCCTTGTTTTGGTGATTCGAATTATTTTCTGAGATTGGCGTAGGCAACACTGACCAATGCACCTAATTTGGCATTGTTCAGAATCAGATGGATGTTGGTCTCAAGGCTTTTTCCGGATGTGAGTTCCACAATCCTGGCAAGAAGAAATGGCGTTTCATCCTTTCCGCGGATTCCCTTTTCCTCCATCTCCTTAAGGGCCTTGTCGATTTCCTTGTTGATATATTCTTCCGGCAGTGAATATTCTTCAGGGATTGGGTCAGTGACAAGAATTCCTCCATCGAGATGATAGTCTCTCTTTGCCTTGACGATCTTGGCGATGTCTTCCGGTGTCTTTACGTTGTAGTCTACCTTGTATGGACTGGTCCTGGTATAGAATGCAGGAAGATTGTCCGTGTTGTATCCTAGGACGGGAACCCCCTTCGTTTCGAGATATTCCATGGTAAGGCCAAGATCCAGGATGGCTTTCGGACCGGCACAGATGACGGTGACATTGGTTTTTCCAAGCTCGTCGAGGTCAGCTGAGACATCGAATGTCTCGTTTGCCTTTCTGTGTGCTCCGCCGATTCCTCCGGTGACGAAGAATTCGATGCCGGCCATATGGGCAAGAATCATGGTGGCCGAGACGGTCGTTGCACCCCATTTGCCCATGGCGGTCACGATTGGCAAGTCTCTTCTTGAGACTTTCTCAATACCTTTCGTCTTGCCGAAAAGTTCGATTTCATCGGCTGTCATGCCGATGATCGGTTCTCCTTCGATGATGCCGATGGTGGCTGGAATGGCTCCGTTTTCACGGATGACCTTCTCTACGGCCAAGGCACATTCGACATTCTTCGGATAAGGCATTCCATGGGAGATGATGGTGGATTCCAGTGCGACGACGGCTTTTCCTTCTTCAAGGGCTTTCTTTACTTCTGGATTTATTTTCATGTTATTCCTGCTTTCTTTCAGCTTTGCAGCTAAATTATAAGGCATGTCGACTTCCCATGTAACCTCTTTTCGGCTTTTGGTGTTCGTTTGTGATGATTTTCTTTGGTACAATATCCTCATTGAAACAAAGGAAGGAACTTGATGAGATACGGTACCTTGTTGGATTATGTCAGCTGGAGAGGGGATATCCCATTTGAGAATGATGGTTTCAACATTGTTGACAACCTTGTCTTTTCCTTTGTCGCATATTCTGACTTCTCACATATCGAACTCTCCAAGGATGAGAACCAAAAAGGACTTACGCTTAGGGAATATTATCAACGTCTGATGAAATCCGGTGGATTCCCGAAATCTCTGAGTTGGATCATAAAGGAAGAGGAACTGTGCGTCATTGCAAACAGCCGAAGGTTTGGCGATGTCATTGTCCGGGATTTTGTGGATGTCATCAAATCGGAAAGCAATTCCGTTCAGTTCTGTGCCATGAACTTCTGCTTCGGAAACAAGGAACATTATCTTGCTTTTCAGGGGACGGACAACTCCATCGCCGGATGGAGGGAGGATACTGACCTTACCTATAAGAAGGTGCCGGCCCAGGATATGGCTGTGGAATATATGGAAAGAAACATCATTTCCGGAGAGACATATTATGTCGGTGGTCATTCCAAGGGAGCCAATCTTGCCATCTATGGTGCTTCCATGATCAGTGTGGAAAAAAGAAGGTACATAAAGCAAGTATATGACAATGACGGACCAGGAATCTGCAAGGATGTCATGGATCCATCCCTTCTTGATGGAATCGATGGCATCACGACAAGAATCATTCCGACATATTCTGTCATCGGTATGTTCTTTCCTCATTCATTCAGCAAGAGCTATATCGTCCATTCCAACGAAAAATTGCTGATGCAACATGACATCAAGTCATGGCTCTTGAACGGTTCATCCCTATATTCGGCTGATAAAATCGATGACGAGGCGAAGATGATTGATGATGCACTTGACACTTTCATTTCCAATACAAAGTTGGAAGATAGGGAAAAGGCCATAGATGAATTGTTTGAGGCATTTGATGATTCTGGCAAGAAGAAAACGGTCACGAGTGTCACCGATGGTGGCTTGAAGGAACTTAACCGTGTCTTGCTGAAGCTTGCCGACACTTCCGCCGAAACAAAAAAGACCTTGAACAGGATTCCTTTGACGGTTCTCTTTGGTCGTACATTGATGAAACTCAGGCATGTCAATCCGGTGAAATTCCTTCTTGACTATCCATCTATTCCAATGGGTGTTTTCTTCATGATACTCGGCTTCTTCTTCCTTTTCGTAAGGGAAGACATCATTCCTTATTTTGTCGGTAGTGTCTTTGTTGTCGTCACATTGGCGGAATTCCTGACTTTCTTCTATCTCTTCTATCTTAGTCACTGGAACCTGAAACAGAACCTTGTCCGACTTTATATCGTCGTCATCTCATTGGCCATATCCTGTGCCTATTTTGTTTCGGGAGAACTGATGAATTCCTTTTCCAGCGTGATTCTGGGAATCGTCATGATGATTCTCAGTTTCATCATGATTACCAGGGCGATGGAATTATATAAGAAGAAAAATATCATCCTGATGGTCATCAGCATCATCGAATGCCTGCTGATGTTTGCGACAGGCTTGTATTTCGTCATTCTTCATTCCTTCGAATCCAGTTCCCTTCTCAGGTTGGCAGGCATCATTTTCCTATGCATCAGCGGTTTACGTCTGTTTGACGGAATCTATCAACTTGTGAGCAATCGTTTGGAATCCAGATGATGAAGTGATATAGTCTTTCTCGGTTCAATTCGTGTTGGAGGTCTTTGGTTCATATGATTAATTGGATTGATTGTTTTTTGTCTGCTTTTTCCATGTCCGTTGATGCCATGACGGTGAATGCGACGAATGGTCTCATGGAGAAGGACATGAAGATCAGGAAGATGATTCTGATTTCCTTATCTTTCGGTCTTTTTCAGATTGCGATGCCGACCATCGGATATTTCATCGGCTATGCCTTCAAGGAACAGCTGGAAAGATGGATTCCGTGGATCGCCTTCGCACTTCTTACCTTACTTGGCCTGAAGTCCATATTTGATTGGATAAAGGAATTCAGGAAGAGAAAGAAAGGCGACGAGGAAATCGAAAGAAAGAAACTGACGTTCTGGGATATCATGGTTCAGTCTATTGCCACTTCCATCGATGCCCTTTGCATCGGCTTTGTCTATCTGACCTATTCCATTCCAAATGCCATGATTGTCTTTGTCATCATCGGCTGCACGACATTCGTATTGTCATTCCTTTGCGTCTTCTTGGCCAAGATCATCGCCGGTCCACTTGAAAAATGGGCTAGCCTCATCGCCGGTATCGTCTTCATCGGTGTCGGATTGAAGATTCTTCTTGAGGGCATTCTGTAAAGAAATTCCATGCTGCCTGTCCTATGTGATGGGCAGCATTTTCATTGAACGAAAAATCCCGGATTCAGCCTTGGAATCCGGGATGTGTCTTATTTCTGCAATGTATCGAGGTATTCGAGGAATTCTTCGTAAGTCATCTGCCTGTCGATGAATGTTCCGTCTGCCTTGAGATAGATGATTCTGTTTGCGATTGTATTGAGAAGCTCACGGTCATGGCTGGAGAAAAGGAGTACGCTCTTGTCTGCTTCCTTCATGCCCTTGTTGAGGGATTCGATGGATTCGAGGTCGAGATGATTGGTTGGATCATCGAGCATGATGACGTTTCCGGGATCAAGCATGACCCTGCAGAAACGAAGTCTTACCTTTTCACCGCCGGAGAGAACGGACACGCTCTTGAGGGCTTCTTCACCGGTGAAGAGCATTCTGCCTAGGAATCCTCTGAGATAGACATCCGTCGTTTCCTTGGCATATGGCCTGAGATAGTTGACGAGACTTGATTCGACGCCATCGAATTCAGAGAAATTGGATGGAATGTACATCGGCTTGGTTGTCTTACCCCATTTGAAATCACCATGGTCAAGTGTATCTTTTCCTGACAGGATATCGAATAGTTTTGTGATTGCCAATGAGTTGTCTGCGATGAAGGCGACTTTATCCGTGTTCTTCAAGGTGAATTCAAGATTCTTGAAATATCCGTCCTTGGTTGCCTCGTGGACTTCAAGGATATCCTTTCCGAGAGGATATTCGCTTCTGAAGGAGATGAACGGGTATTTTCTGCTGGATGGCTTCATTTCTTCCAACTGAATCTTGTCCAGGGCCTTCTTTCTGGATGTTGCCTGTTTGGATTTTGCGGCATTGGCTGCAAATCTTCTGATGAAGTCCTGCAGTTCCTTGATTCTTTCTTCCTTCTTCTTGTTCTGGTCCTTCATCTGCTGTTGGAGAAGCTGACTTGACTGATACCAGAAGTCGTAGTTTCCGACGAAGAGGTTGATGGCGTTATAGTCGACATCAAGGATTCTTGTGCAGACCTTGTTGAGGAAGTAACGGTCATGGGAAACGATGAGAACGGTGTTTTCAAATGTGATGAGGAATTCTTCCAGCCAACGGCATGCCTTTTCATCGAGGTCATTTGTCGGTTCGTCCAGAACGAGAATGTCTGGATTTCCGAACAAGGCCTGGCAAAGAAGGACCTTGACTTTGTCTTTGGCATCCATGTCCTTCATCAGCTTGTGTTCGTCTTCCTTCTTTATTCCCAAGGAGACGAGAAGGGATTCGGCATCGGTTTCCGCGTTCCAGCCGTCCATTTCCGCAAATTCCGTTTCGAGTTCGGCAGCCTTTACGCCGTCTTCCTCGCTGAAGTCAGCCTTTGCATAAAGGGCATCCTTCTCATCCATGACTTCGACAAGTCTTGGATAGCCCATCAACACGGTTTTCAATACTTCGTACTGGTCATATGCGTTATGATCCTGCTTGAGGACGGAAAGTCTTTCCTTTGGATCCTTTGTGACATGACCGTCGGTAGGCTCGAGATCTCCCGATATGATTCTGAGCAAAGTCGACTTTCCGGCACCATTGGCACCGATGATGCCAAAGCATTCACCTGGAGTGAAAGAGACATTGACATCCTTGTAGAGGACTCTGCCTCCGAATTGCATGCTGATATTGCTTAACTGTAACATGAAATTGTTCTCCCCTTCTTTTACTGGGAAATTATAGCAATATATCCCCTTTTTTCCTAGTTTAAAGTGCTCCCAGGGCATTTTTGGACGAAAGTCCTCTCCAGTCTCTTTTCAGTTTGGTTTAAGAAAGCAATCAACAAGTGTAAATTTTCATTTTTTCATCATTGCAAGATACGAAAAGAAGATGCATTTGCCGTTCTTCGAGATGAAATGGGCGTAAATCTGTTATGCCCATAACAAGTCATGAGAATTTACCTTTTTGATGCGAAATCATGAAAATGAATGAAAGAAAAGAAAGTCTTTGAATGCAGTACTTACTTGTCTAAAATAGAAGTATATACGTATAGGTTCTGATACTGAATATGTCATGACCCGATGCGGTCTTTTTTTACGGGAGGTAATATTTATGTATGATGAGACATTAGATGGCAACTTGGATATCGAAAACACAAAAATCTGTGTCATGAAGCGCTCCGGTGAAAGAGTACCGTTCAACAGAGATAAGATCATCGCAGCCATAAATAAGGCCAACGAGGAGGAAGGCATTCTTTCCGAAAGGCTTTCCGCTGAACAGATTGACACGATTTCCATGGGCATCATGAAGGATGCCATAAATGCCGGAAGAGATCTTTCCGTCGAGGAAATCCAGGATAAGGTCGAGGATGCCCTCATGGGCTCCGGCAAGCACAAGGTTGCCCGTCTTTACATCACCTATCGTTATAAGAGAAACGAAGACAGAAAGATGTCTGACATCGATCAGAAGATTTCCGGTGTCGTCGAAAGAGACAACGAGGAAGTCAAACAGGAGAATTCCAACAAGAATCCTACCATCCTCTCTGTCCAGAGAGATTACATGGCCGGTGAATGGTCCAGATACTATACCAATCGCTATCTTCTCCCACGTGAGATCTCAGAAGCTCATAGGGAAGGATTGATTCATTTCCATGATGCTGATTATTTTGCTCAGCACATGCACAATTGCTGTTTGGTCAACTTGAATGACATGTTACAGAATGGTACATGCATCTCCGGTACCAAGATCGATAAGCCGCATTCTTTCATCACGGCCTGCACCGTTGCAAGCCAGATTGTTGCGCAGGTTGCCTCCAGCCAGTATGGCGGTCAGACGATCACGATGTCGCATCTCGCACCATTCGTCGATATTTCCAGAAAGAAGATTGAAAAGAGACTGAGAAGTGAATTCGATGCTGCCGGAATCGTCGTCAGCGAGGATAAATTCAAGGATCTCATCGAACTTGAGGTCAAGAAGGAAGTCGAAAGTGGATGTCAGACCATCCAGTATCAGCTCATCACCCTTCAGTCCACCAATGGCCAGGCTCCGTTTGTCACGGTTTTCATGTATCTCAACGAAGTTGAGGAAGGACAGACCAGGGATGACCTTGCCCTTATTATCGAAGTCATGCTGAAGCAAAGAATCCTGGGCGTGAAGGACAGAACCGGTGCCTATATCACACCAGCCTTCCCGAAGCTCATCTATGTGCTTCAGGAAAACAACATTGAAGAAGGAAGTGAATATTATCATCTCACCAAACTCGCCGCCGAATGTACGGCCAAGAGGATGGTTCCTGACTATATTTCCGAAAAGAAGGCCAAGGAGCTCAAGGGTGGCGACTGTTATCCTTGCATGGGCTGCAGAAGCTTCCTTACCGCTGACCGTTTCACCGATGTCGGAAAGGGAAACATCGCCGATGCCCTTGATTATGTCGAGGGAGAGCATAAATATTACGGACGCTTCAATCAGGGCGTCGTGACCATCAACCTGGTTGATGTCGCCTGTTCTTCCAACAAGGATGAGGAGAAGTTCTGGCAGATATTGGATCAGAGACTCGAACTTTGCCATAAGGCATTGAGATATCGTCATGAAAGATTGATGGGCACGCCAAGTGATGTTGCTCCGATTCTTTGGCAGGATGGTGCCTTGGCAAGACTCAAGCCGGGAGAAACCATCGACAAGCTTCTCTTTGACGGCTACTCCACGATTTCCCTTGGTTATGCCGGTTTGGCTGAGGCGGTCTATTATATGAAGGAGATTTCCCATACTTCAGCGGAAGGTGAGAGATTCGGTCTTCAGATCATGCAGGTCCTCAATGACAAGTGCAATCAGTGGAAGAAGGAAGAAAACATCGATTACTCCGTCTATGGTACACCTTTGGAATCCACCACCTACAAATTTGCCAAGTGTCTTCAGAAGAGATTCGGTTTCATCAAGGGTGTCACCGATCATAACTACATTACCAATTCCTATCATGTCAATGTCAGGGAACAGATCAATGCCTTTGACAAACTGACGAAGGAAGCCGAATTCCAGAGACTTTCTCCAGGTGGTGCCATCAGCTATGTGGAAGTTCCGAACCTTCAGAACAATATCCCGGCTGTCCTGGCCATCCTCAAACACATCTACAACACCATCCTTTATGCTGAACTCAACACGAAGTCCGATCTCTGCGAAGCCTGTGGATATACCGGCGAAATCAAGATTGTGAGGGACGATACCGGAAAACTTGTCTGGGAATGCCCAAACTGCCATAACCGTGACCAGTCCAAGATGCATGTCGCAAGACGTACATGCGGATATATCGGAACACAGTTCTGGAACCAGGGAAGAACCCAGGAAATCAAGGATAGGGTCGTTCACCTCTCCTGCGGTGAATTTGACCTCGGAAAAGAAAAGAAGGAACAGGAATAAATGAATGACAGTCCTTTGTCTGACCGTTTTTGGTAGGCAGAGGACTTTTTGTCAAAGGGGGACAACAGAATGAATATCGGACAGATCATGCTTGCTGACTCAGCCAACGGACAGGGTATCCGTGTATCCATCTTCGTATCCGGATGCACCAATCACTGTAAAGGTTGCTTCCAACCGGAAACATGGGATTTCTCCTATGGTGAACCTTATACGGAAGATACCGAAAACGAAATCATCCAGGAACTTTCCAAACCATATTATGATGGATTGACCATTTTGGGTGGTGAGCCTTTTGAGGTGGAAAACCAAAGAGCCATCATTTCCCTCATCAGAAGAATCAGGAAGGAACTTCCCTCCAAGACAATCTGGGCATATACCGGATTCACCTATGACATGGATCTTGTTCCCGGTGGATGCAGATATATCGAATGCACGGATGAGATCCTCGATGACATCGATGTCCTTGTCGATGGAAAGTTCATCGAGGAACTGAAGAACATCAGCCTCAATTTCAGAGGCAGCGAGAACCAAAGAATCATCGACATGAAAAAAACGAGAGAACAACATCAAGTCGTTCTCTCGCCTCTGAATGATTAGTCTTCCTTTGAGAATACCAATATCTTTTCTATCTTCGGATATTTCATGGTTATATCCATGTATATCTTTTTGGTATCCTTCTTTTTGATTTTCCTGAATCCGCTGTCCTTATATCTTGTAAGCACCTGTTGGATGAAATCCTTGGTTGCGGAATGCATCATGGATCTGTTCCTGTTCTTCTCAAAATAAGCCAGTGGCATGCTTCTGTCATAGTTCTTGCCGTTATATACCTTGGATGCCGAAATCATGTCGCAGCACATCTCCAGGGCAAACTTATAAGGCATCGGAGAAAGAATGATGTCTCCGGTCGTCACATCGACCCAATATTCGAAATGGTGTCTGTTCTTCCTCGTATGATGGATGAATACGCTTGAATACCCGCCTTCTGCCTTTCTTTCCTCTCCTATCGGGGATTTCTTTCCAGTGCAGTATCTTGCACTGGGAAAGAATTCCTTCGGGGAATATTTGGATAGATCATGGACAAGGCCTCGCCATGGGATTCCGCATCTGACACAGTTTGTGAAGACAAGGAATCGGTGTCTGTTGACGGTATGGAAATGTCTGAATATGTGATATTTTGGCATATAGCTATTATTGACGTTTGGCTTTTCAAATACAAGGTAAATTTCCGGAATGCCGTAGTGAATGATGATTTGGTTTCTTAAAATGACAGCGAACGGCAAAGAAACATGCTTCATCGCCATTTGGTGTGACTTAGGATATGTCAGGCAGGTTGGAGTCTTGGTTTTTGCATGGGTGTGGTGGATTTTATGTTTTCTGTTTTTTGGCACGCATGTGCAAAACCAAATGTCTTTGGAAAAGAAAAACTCCGGGAATCAACCCGGAGTCAATGTTCTTTGATGGTGGAGCTGAAGGGGATCGAACCCTCGACCTCCTCCATGCCATGGAGGCGCTCTCCCAATTGAGCTACAGCCCCAAAATTCTCGCTTGAGATTTCAAGCGAAAATAATTGTACTAGACTTTGATGGTATAGTCAACAGAAAAATTATTTTTGTCAGTTCTTCGTGGAATCCTGGAAGACCTTGTTGAGAACGTCCTCGGAGAATTCGTTGCTGGATAAGACTTCATGTTTTTGGCCGTCATTTGCCTTTTCAAGCTGATCCTTGAAGACACAGGTGAGTACATCCATCGCCAGATTGGCGATGCCGTCATTGTTGATGATGAGGTCGGCGTAGTTGCTCGATGGCTTGACAATCTCCTCATACATCGGGGCAACGGTGGAAATATACTGGCTGACGATGTTCTCGTAGCTTCTTTTTCTTTCATTGTGGTCACGGATGAATCTTCTCAGGAACCTGACTTCAGGGGTTGCCGTGATGAAGATCTTCAGATCACCGAGTTCCCTAAGCTGTCTGTCAACAAGGGCCATGATGCCTTCGACCACGACAATCTTCTTTGGAACGATATGTTCCGTCCTGTCGCTTCTGTCATGGATGGTGAAGTCATAGATTGGTTTGTCGATGGCCTGATCGTTCTTCAAAGCAAGAATCTCTGCACGCATCAGCTTCCAATCGAAGGCTTTCGGATGATCGTAGTTGACCTTTACTCTTTCTTCCATGGGAAGATCGGTCTGCTTCTTGTAGAAGTCATCGATGGAAATCCTGGTGATTTCATCTGAATTCATTTTTTTGATGACTTCTGTCGTAATATAGGATTTTCCGGAAGAAGAACCTCCTCCGACAAGAATGATTCTGGCCATGGCATGTACCTCGTGATTGCTACATTATTATATCGTTAAATCCATTCCATAAAAGAAAAATCCGTATCTCGGATCGATACGGATTGTGGGAATCAGCGATTGTGTCTGATGATGGTTTCCTTCAGGAACTTTCTGACATCGGATGAGAAATCTGACTTCACATATCGGAAAGTCCAGTTTTTGTCAGAAAGGATGGAAGGTGTATTCAGTCTTGCCTCGCTTCCGAAGCCGACGATGTCGGCAAATGGAACGATGCTGAGTCTGCATGGAGAGGCATAACATAAGGCGATGAGCGTCTTTGTGATTTCAATGTTGGTTTCGTCATGGCATTCGATGGCAAAGAGGTCGCATTGCTTCTTGAGATCCTTTTTGAAGGTGTTCAGTTCTTCTGGTTTAAGGGAATCAAGATATCCCTTCAGCGTGTCATTGTCATGGGTACCGGTATAGCAGACATAGTTGTATTTGGCCTGAGATGGCTTATGTTCGTTGTCCATGCTTCCGTCAAAGGCGAACTCCAGTACCTTCATGCCAGGATATCCACTCTTTTTGAGAAGTTCCCTGACCAAGTCATCGATATAACCTAAATCCTCCGCGATGATCGGAAGGTCTTCCTTTCCTTCGAAGAGATCCATTCCCGGACCTTTTACCCATTCACCGACCTTGGCTGTCTTGCTTCCGTAAGGGATGGTGTAATAGGCGGCAATGCCTCTGAAATGATCGATTCTGAGGATGTCGAAGAGTTCGAGATTGTTTTCGATTCTTCTGTTCCACCAACTATATCCGGTCTTCTTCATGTATTCCCAGTCATAGATTGGATTTCCCCAGAGCTGGCCGTCTTCGTTGAAGTAATCCGGTGGGCAGCCGGCAACGATGGTAGGATCATGCTTTTCATCGAATTTGAACATCTCCGGATATTTGTAGGCTTCCACGGAATCCAGTGCGAGATATAGGGGCATGTCACCCATGATCTTGATGTTCTTTTTGTTTGCGTATGCCTTCAGGGCAGTATATTCACTCAGGAATTCATATTGTGTCCAGATATAGAAAAGATAGACGCCATGATTTTCCTTAAGGACAGTCTCTTCCAAGTCCTTGGTGTATTCTTTGTCCTTCCACTGATACCATGGTGCAAAGCCATGCAGTTCCTTCATGGTCATGAAGAAGGCGAAATCACGGTATTTGCCTTTTTCTTCGAAGCTGATGAAATCATGATTATGCCTATCGAAGTTTTCAAATGCCTTCTTAAGAACCTTTATCCTGTTGTTGAAGAGAAGGCCGTAGTTGACTCTTCTTTCGTCACTTCCGAAGTCGATGTTCTCTATATCCTTCTTTCTGAGAAGACCTTTTTCAATCAGGATATCCAGGTCGATGAAATAATAGTTGAGGCCGGTGCTTGACGGGGATTGGTAAGGAGAATCTCCATAGCTTGTGACATTCAGTGGAAGCATCTGCCAGACATTGACATGGCATTCATCAAGGAAGTCGACAAAATCAAAGGCAGCTTTTCCGAGCGTTCCGATGCCATACTTTCCTGGTAGGCTGGAAATCGGGAAGAGTATGCCATTCTCAAGTGTTTTTCTATTCATGGTAGGTTGCTCCTTTATCCACGAATGATTTTAAAGACTATGTAAGCGATTTAAAAGTATTTGAATATGTCTTACAAAAATGATTTTTAACTATTTCACAATATTGTAAAAAAAGGCTTTGGAAAAGAAAATCAGGCACAGAAAAAGTGGTCCGAAGACCACTTTGACGATTCTTTGATTTATTGCTGCAATCTCTTGCGGTCGCAAAGCCAAAGGATACCGGCAATAAGCATGAAGAGAGAACCCAAACCGATGATGATGGTGAGGATTGGGACGAGAATCTTCCTGGAATAATAGTAGGAACCCTTCAAAACGACCAAGACGAAGATGTGATAGGCGCAAATGATGAGTTCGCCGATCATGAGTCCGAGGAACAGGCTGCGTGTGGCGGCAATGGCTGCCTTTGCTGTTTCGGCTGTCATTTCCGGGTCGGTGCTGTTCTTCAGGAATTCTTCTACGGTGACTTTACCCATTCCGATGAAACCGATGATGTAGATGAGTGCTCCGATAAGTGAAAATACCAAACTGACGATCAAAAGAATCTTAACTGCTTTTTTCATGAACTTTTCTCCTGTACGATTTTGCTATTATATTCTTTTCCTTATTTGTTGTCATCACATTTTTTTGTGTCTTGCTCCGATTTTGAAGCTTTTTTATCGAAAACTGACCCTATGAAGTACTTTTTCATCATTGGAGAGCGCTTCATCAGAACGAAGATGATGCGGTTGAAGACGAGCTCATAGACGAAGAAGATTATGGCTCCTTTCATGAGGTTGAAAGGTAGGTAGATGACGATGATTGCACCGACATATCCCATGTTCGAGTATCCCATCTGTTCAAGTGAGGATACGATGTTCTTCACTGTCGCTGAATCAAAGCATGACGTGAAATATCCGCATAGATAGGTCGGGGTGATGAAAAGACAGTTGAGTGTCGTCAGCACGATGGAGACAAATAAGGTGATGAGGATATATCCGATGATTCTGTGCCATATGCCTTTATTGAAAAGCCTGAATACATGGGAGAAAAGATACAGGGCGAGAATGTAGGTGAAAGACGTGATGAGGGCGGTTATGTTGCCGATTCCGGCAAAGCCGGACAGTCCGTTGATCGACATGTCCAGGGCTGTCTTCAGTATGGCGGTCAGAATGCTTCCCGGAAATCCATAAAGAACATAGGCCAATAAGACGACGATATCGGATATTTCTATCATCAGCCATGGAGCAAACGGATAGGAAAAACGACAAAAGGCCATAAGGACGAAGCCCAAGGCGGAAAGCATGGCGATGGTAGCCAGACGGCTGATTATTTCACTGCTTTTTCTTTTCATGATACGTCGACAAGTATAGTAAATCTGATGTGGATTTCAAGTATAATATCAGGAAAGCATGAAACATGTCATTGTCCATATTCTTTCATCGGAACAGATAGAGCAAAACTGGGATTCTCTTCTTTCCTTCGTCAGCGAGGAAAGAAGAAAGAAGACAGAAAGTTACCTATCCCATGAGAAGCAGGTGGAGTCTTTGGGCTCCGGATATTTCCAGAAGCGATATACGGACCAAAAGAAGAAAATGAAATACACCGAATATGGGAAACCATACAAGGATGGTGAATTCTTTTCCGTATCCCATAGCCATGGATTCGTCTCGTTTGTAAGTACCGATGTTCAATGTGGACTCGACATGGAAAAAATCAGGGCTGTGAATGAGAAGATGTTTTCCTATGTCCTATCCGATGAGGAACGGAATTCTTTTGTCTCTGATGAGGATTTCATGAAGGCATGGACAAGAAAGGAAGCCATTGTCAAGACGAAGGGTGGCTCTATCTTTTCGGACATAAAAAGGATACCCTCCACGGAAGGAATGGTATCCTTTGACGGTGATTCCTATTTTGTGTCGACCTATATCCATGATGGATTCGTGATTTCCGTGAGTTGTCTCGGGGATGAGGAATTTACCCTGGAAATCATAAAGGAGCAGATCAGTCTCTGATCAGAATGCCCAATCTCCATCCCTGAAGATTTCGACTTCGCTTCCGTCTTCCTTTATGCCGATGATGCTCATGTCCTTTGAACCGATCATGAAATCGACATGGGATAAGGAATAGTTGATGCCGAAGGACTGGATTTCCTTGTCCGTATATTTTTCGAAGTCAGGATATAGATTGTTGAAACCTGTGCCCAGGGCAAGGTGACAGGCTGCATTTTCATCATATAGGGTGTTGAAGAAAAGAATATTGGTCAGATTGATTGGGGAATGATATGGAACCAGGGCACATTCACCGAGATATGCGCTTCCTTCATCAAGGGTAAGAATGGATTTCAGTGCCTCTTCACCTTTTCTTGCGTGGACTTCCACCGCCTTTCCTTCATGGAAACGGATGCTGAAATCTTCGATGAGCTGTCCCTGATAGCTCAATGGCTTGGTGGCATGGACGATACCTTCGGCCTCACCTTTCATAGGTGAGGTGAAACATTCCTCCGTCGGAATGTTCGGCTGGAAATGGATTCCGGACAATGTCTTCTCGTCTCCACCGGCAAAAAGGACATGGGGAATGAGTCCGACCTTGAAATCCGTTCCGTTTGAGGAATGATATTTCAGGTATCTGAGATTCAGGGAGTTGAGATAATCGCATCTCTTCTTCAGATCCTCATCGTGCCTGACCCAGTTATCGATTCCGTTTCCGTCAAGTGCTCTTGAGGTATAGAGAATCTTTTCCCATAATGCTTCGATGGCCTGATCCTTATCCAGTTCAGGGAATACCTTCTTGGCCCATTTTTCGGATGGGACACCGGCAATGCACCACTGGAACTTGTTTTCCCTGGCATCACGGTATTTTCCCAAAACCTTGTGCTTTGCCTGGCGGATTCTGCTGGCTTTGGCATTGTCCATGCCAGCCTGCCCATCCGGATCATCTCCGTCCAACCAGATGAGAACCGGAAGTTCGTCAAGCATGAACTTATGACAGCTTTCCTCAAACGATGTGACTTCCTTGAGGGCTTCCTCGTCAGCGTATTGATTGTCTATCAAATCAAGCTTCGGTGCTTGCCAGTGGACGAAAACCTTTTTTGCCCCTGCAAGATAGCATTGCTTTGCGACGATGGCGGCGAACTCTTCCTCGAAGACACCGGTGCGGATGACGACATATTGTCCCTTCTGGACATTGGCGCCGACCTTCACGATCAGTTCTGCGTATTTTTCTGTCAGTTCCTTGTTCATATGTATTTCCTCCGGTTAGATTTTATTGCATGGCATAAAAAAATGGAAGAAATCAATCTTCCATTTTTTGTCTCAGTTATTTTTCTCTTCGTACATCCACTTGACACCGATATGATTCTTATCCCAGTTCTTTGAGATATGATATGTCAAAGGAGTGAATAGCATTTCGATGAAAAGTTCGAAGATTGCACCGTCGACTGAACACATCAATGCGGTCAGCCATGTCCAACCGAAGAAATTGACGGAAACGACTGAAGCAAAGACGAAGTTGTCGAGCATCTGGCCGAAGAGAGTGGACAATGCGGCTGCGATGAGGTAGCCGATATATTTGCTGCCGTGCTTCTTCTCAATGTTCTTCAAGATCAATTCCTGGGTGATATTGTTTACGATGAGACCTACGGCACTTGCCAATGCGGAACCGAGGATGACATACCAGACATTGCCCATGACGGAATTGAGGGATTCCTTGACTGCGGCGATGGTATCGGCATCTGCATAGTTGAATTCTGCACTCCAGCTTCCCGGGATGACGCTGATGATGGCAAGAAGTCCTGACACGAACAGGGAGATGACAAGTGCGGTCAGATTGACGCGGATGGCATGTTTTGCTCCGAAGTTCTTGACAAGAAGGTCACCGACAAGGAAACCGATCCAGCTGAGGCATATGCCTGCGTCCTGAATCAGCCAATAGGAATCGGAATTCGGAAACGGTAACTCGATGATGGATTTGTTGGCAAGGACATTCATCAGGATGTTTGCCACCGTGATCAGTGCCAAAGCCATGCCAGGCACGCTTCTGAGTGTCTTGAGCCAGTCCTTTGGGTTGAAGAAATCTTTCAGTACCAGAAAGACTTTCTTGAAGATGTTGTTTTCTTTTTGCATTTGCTTGATCCTCCCTGAAAAAAGAAAAAAGGCGTCTTGAACAAAGACGCCAATAAAAGGTCAAGCGTTTTTGTTCCTAGTTTTGTTTATAGACAGGATGGTAACGTCGAACTGTCTTGTATGTGAAAACATACGTTGGGTATTTTAGCAACAAGCCATTCGTATGGCAAGAAATATCTTCATGAAAAATGGCCACGCACATGCATGGCCATGGATTTACTTCTTGAGTGCCTGGGCGATGGCTCTCTGTTCCTTGGAAATGGTGTTCAGGGAGAAACGGATCTTGTAGGTTTTGCAAATTTCCTTCAATGTTTCCTGGGAACGGATTGCGGAGTCGGAATCACATTCGAGTTCATAGTCGACCTTGGAACCATAGGTGTTCTGGGAAATGTCCAGCTTTGTGCTGTTGTATTCGGCATGTTTTCTTACCGTGGTCAATGTGGCAAGGACGATGAGACTGCTGGCATCGATCTGGAGCATGTCGAGGAAGTTTGCGATATCTCCATTCGGGAAGATGTTATGGTCGATGAGGTCTTCAGCTTCCTTTTCGGAAAGATTCTGATTCTTTTCGAGAAGTCCTTCGCTGAGCGGAGCCTTCATGGTAAGGACATATTGCTTGGAACTGTTACGGATACGAAGAATCATTCCGTATTTCTTCAATACCTGATCCTTGCTGTCGAAATAATAGTTTGTCTGTTTTATTTTTTCCTCGGAAAAGTGCAATTCCTTGACCAAAGTATCATAATCCGTCTTGCTGAGAAGCATTTTAGCTTCGATTTCGATATTCGTGTTGGACATTTATAAAACCTCTTTCAAGCTTTTATATGATACAATAAAACCAGAGAAATAAAAAGAGAGAAAGATATGGTTCCAACAAGGTTCATGATTTATTCGAAGCAAATGGAGAACAACGCCATCCTGATTGAAAAAATCAGGACAGAACTTGTTTCCCATCAGTTTACATATGATGAGATTCACCCTCTTCTTATCATCATTTTGGGTGGTGACGGTTCGTTTCTGAGAGCGGTCCATGACCCGAGACTTCCGAGAGGAAGAAACATTCAGTATGTCCTGTTGAATACCGGGCATCTTGGATTCTATTCGGACTACCAGAAGAATGAAGTCGATCAGTTCATTTCGGATATCATCACTCTTACTCCGACCGTTGAGTCACTTCCGTTCTATCGCTTCACCATTGACGGAAAGGAACATCACTGCATCAACGACATCGCCATCCAGTCCGGAGAGACAGTGTTTCTCAATGCATATGTGAACCATGAGCTTCTGGCAACAAGCCGTTGCAACGGCATCGTCGTCGGTACACCGACAGGCTCTTCCGGCTTCCTTGCATCCCTTGGTGCCCCACTCATCATCCATGGCCCGGATGTCTTCCAGTTTGCCATCCTTGCACCATGCAGAAACAGACTGTTCGTCAATCCGATCACGAAAGCAGTCATTTCCGGCAAGGATGAGCTACAGATCGAGGTTGACAGGAACAACACGATGGAAATCTATATCGATGGTGGTCACAAGACCAAATTCCGTGGAAAGAAATTCACCTTCTCCCATAGAAGGAACGAATTCATTTCCTTGCTTCATTTCAGAAAGCTTGACTATGTCGCACGTCTAAGAAAGAGTATTTCCGGAGAAAACTAAAATGGTTATCTATATTTGCATTATCGCAGGTTGCTGTGTCGTTTTGGCAGTAGTGATGTTCTTCGTTTTCAGAAAAGTCAGCTTCAACAGAAAGAAAAAGCTTTCCGAGGAAGCCTGCAACCAGAAGGTCGAGGAATCCGCAGGCAAGCTCTCCACCTGCTTTGGAGGGAAGGACAACATTCTTTCCATCTCCCAGAAGGGAAGCAGGGTCAGCGTCAACGTGAAGGACATTCATCTTGTCAATCAGGATGAAATCAACAAGGAACTGTCTTCTGTCATGTTCATGAACAACAAGGTGGTCTTCGTCATCGGAAGCAAGAGTGAGGAATTCTCAAAGCTCCTGAAGGAAAACATCGACAAGGTCGAGAAGTGACATTACATTCAAAGAATAAGTTGTCAATGACTGAATCCATTGTGGATTCAGTCTTTTTTACAAAATAAAAACTGCCTACACGACGTAGGCAGTAAATGTCATTCGATGATCTGGAGATCGAGTAGATCGTCTTCAAGTTCGTATCTTGGGAGTCCCATGATGGTATACATGTCTCCCTTCAGGATTCTGGAATTGATGAATTCCTTGTCCTGAACTCCATAAGCTCCAGCCTTGTCATATGGAGAGCCGGTATCGAGGTAGCCTTCGATTTCGACGTCGGCCATCTTCTCGATGAAGAGTCTTGCGACGACGACTCTGTGACGTAGCTCCTTGTCGCCTTTCCTGATGGAATAGGCGGTAATGACGTCATGGGTGTTTCCACTCAGTTCACGAAGCATGCGCATGGCATCATCGTGATCCTTTGGCTTGCCGAGTTGTTCTCCCTTATAGGAGACCATGGTGTCGCTGGATATGACGATGTCATCCTTATGGTCCATTGCGACGACTTCACCTTTTTTCTGGGCCTCGATGAGGCAAAGTTTCCTGACGTCGTCTTCGTGAATCTGCCTTTCATCGAAAGTCGATGGAATGCATTCAAATGGTATGTCACCCAGGATTTCCCTAAGGATTTCCTTTCTTCTTGGTGATTGACTTGCAAGGATGATCATTTTAAGCCTCTTTTGAATAGTTGAGGATGACCGGAATGATCATTGGATTACGATGGGATTCACGGTACATGAAGTGACCGGCTGCATTCTTGATGACGTTCTTGAGTTCCATATATGTGACCTTCTTTCCGGAAGAGAGAAGCTTGTTGATTTCGATGCCGATGATTTCGGATGCCTTTTTCTGAAGTCCCTTCTTGTTGGAAGAGATGAATCCCTTGGATTCGACGACAGGTGCGGCAACAAGCTTGTTTGCCTTCGGGTCGATGATGGCAAAGACGGAGACCATGCCCTCGTTGATCAAGGTGGAACGGTCCCTGATGACACTGGTGGAAATACCGACCGGAGATTTTCCGTCGATATAGATGCTATCCGCATGGACGGTTCCGCCACGGGTGACCTTATGGTTGATGAGGTTGAGGACATCTCCGTTTTCACAGACAAAGGTGTGATCTGCCGGAAGACCACATTCCACACCGATTCTGGCATGAAGCTTGAGCATTCTGTATTCTCCATGGACTGGCATGAAATATTTCGGCCTGGCAAGCTTCTGAAGAAGTCTCATTTCCTGACGGCTGGCGTGTCCGGAAGCATGGAGGTTGGTGAAGGCGGAATTGGTGATGACTTCGGCGCCAAGTCTGGTGAGCTGGTTGATCAATGCATTGATGCTGGAGGTGTTTCCCGGAATGGCACTGGAGGAGAAAACGATGGTATCCCCCGGTATGATGTGGATGAAGCGATGGTCGCCTCTGGCGATTCTGGATAAGACGGCCATAGGCTCGCCTTGGGTACCCGTACAAAGAATCGTGATCTGGTTCGGTGGAAGACTCTTGAGGTCTTCTGGTCTGGCCAGATATTCGTTCGGACAATGGATGTATCCGAATTCCCTGGCAGCATCGATGTTCGCTTCCATGGAACGTCCGAAGACGAAAATTTTTCTCTTGAAGCGGATGGATGTCTCTATGATCTGCTCGATACGGGAAATATTGGAAGCGAAGGTGGAGATGATGAGTCGTCCGCTTGCCTCGTTGAAGACATCGGTGATGCCTCTTAGGACCGTATGTTCGGAATTGGTATATCCTTCCTTTTCGGCATTGGTGGAATCCGCCATGAGAAGGTCGATTCCCCTGTCTCCGAACTTCACGAGCTTGGAGATGTCGAAGTCATGGTCAACCGGTGTAAGGTCAATCTTGAAGTCACCGGATTCGACGATGGTTCCCTGTGGCGTGGTGATGCATATGCCGAAGGAATCCGGAATGGAATGTGTGACATGATAGAATTCGACCTTGAAGTCGCCCATCTTCAGAACGGTATCCTCGTCATATTCCTTGAGGGTCGTTCTTGTCGGGATTCTGTTGTCCTCGAGCTTATGCTGGATGAGGGCTACGGCAATCTTCGGAGCATAGATGACAGGAATGTTGACCTGCTTGAGAATGAATGGAATGCCACCGATATGGTCTTCATGGCCATGGGTGATGACAAGTCCCTTGATCTTGTTTTGGTTTTCGACGAGATGCGTGAAATCAGGCACGACATAGTCGATGCCTGGCATGGAGTCATCAGGGAACATGACGCCACAGTCGATGATGAGAATGGTTGTGTCATTCTCGATGCAATAGATGTTCTTTCCGACTTCTCCCAAACCGCCCAAGGCATAGATCTGGACCGGGGAGGTCAGTTTCTTTAATTCTGCCATAGTAATACCTCAAATATTATGAAAAACGTATAAAAACGAAATTTCCAATCAAAAAACTGCTTAATTGAATCTATTTTAAACGAACCGGCAATGATATGTAAACTGCCGAATCAAGAAAACGCTTTATTCGATGGCGATGGCATCCGGATCCACATAAAAGGGATCCTTTTTGTTTATCCTGTCGGTATAGACGATACCGTCAAGGTGATCGTATTCGTGCTGGAAGCAGATGGCCGGATATCCGATGAGTCTCAGTCTGACATTCTTGTCCGTGAGTACATCATATCCTTCAATCGTGATCTTATGATAGCGATAGACATAGCCAGGGACATCCTTGGGAACGCTAAGACAGCCTTCTCCTGACGGAAGATAAGCTTTCCTGACGGAGCTGGAGATGATCTTCGGATTCACGAGGCCATATTCATAATGCTTTTCGCCATCATCCATGTAGACGGCAAAGAAACGTTCGGATATGCCAATCTGGGGAGCGGCGATGCCGATACCTGGACGGATGCCATGTTCCTTGGCGAATTCATCATCCTGGGACAGTTTGAGATACTCTACCATGTCGATGATGGTATTTCTTGTTTCATCGGAAATCGGAAAAGAGACTTCTTTGGCTTTTTGGTGGAGGACATCGTCATCCACAGTGTAAATTTTAAATAGTTTCATAGTGCATGGTTATTATAACAAATTTTTTGGAATTGAAAGGGAGAATCACTTATAATTATCAGGTAATGGAAGAATTTGAATTTATCGAAGATGAATTCTCGTTCCTTGAGGAACTGAAGAATTCGTCCTATTATACGGAAATGAAGAAACTTTCCGAAGAAATCGAAAAAGATGAGGAACTTGTCTCCTTGGCAAAGAAAAGGGATGCCCTATATAAGTCCGCTCAGGATATTGAAGACCCTGAGAAGAAACATGAAATGCTTGTGGAATTTGCCAAAATTGATGACGAACTGAAGGACAAGCCTCTGATGAAGGAATATCTCGTGCGCTATCAGGCACTGAGAAAATTGCTCAACCATCTTCAGGATGGCTTGATGAAGGAGATTAAGATATGATCAGAATCATCGGTGGGGTATATAAGGGAAGATATCTCGACATCCCCAACAGCAAGGTTACCCGTCCGACCATGGATAAGGTCAGACAGGCCATCTTCAACGTTCTTCACAACAAGCCGACCAACGCGGTGTGCTGTGACTTGTTTGCCGGATCTGGAGCCATGGGGCTCGAGGCACTCAGCAGGGGAGCAAGGAAATGTTATTTCATCGACAAGGACAGGCAGACCTTCTTCACCATGAAGGGGAATGTGAAATCCTTGGAGATCGATGAAGACAGATATGAATTGTTCTTGGGAGACTATAGGGTATTTATCAAGAGAAATGCAGGTCTTAAACTGGATATTCTTTTCCTTGATCCTCCCTACAGGATGAACATCAACAAGGATATCATCCTCGACATGACACAAAGAGACATGTTCTCGGAGAATGCCGTCATCGTTTCGGAACAGGAACCTGAGAACGAACCGATTGAGGGATATGAGATGAAGGAATATCGTTATGGTGCCAAGCATGTCGCCATCTATACGAAAGAGGACTGAAAAATGAAAATTGCTGTTTATCCGGGATCATTCGATCCAATCACCAACGGTCATCTTGATGTAGCGCTCAGGGCGAGAAAATTCTTTGACAAGGTCTATATCATGATTGCCGACAATCCGATGAAAAGCAGTCATTATATGTTCACTGCTGAAGAGAGAGTGGAACTAGCAAAACAGGTCTTTGCCCAATATGATGGCTTCGAAGTCGTTTCCACGACACATCTGACCATCAAGGAAGCAAAGAAACTCTCTGCCGATGCTCTTATCAGGGGACTCAGGGCTGTGACGGACTATGAAGCTGAATATCAGCTTCATGAAGTCAATGAATATCTTGAGCCTGACATTGACATGGTCTACTTCATGGCCAAGAAGAATCAGACATTCATTTCCTCTTCAGCCATCAAGGAACTTTTCTTCCAGAATCAGGATATTTCCCATCTTGTGCCTCCGGCTGTCAATGAGGCGATGAAGAAGAAATTGAAGACAAAATGATCCAAGGCGTGTCCTTGGATTTTCTTTTTGCAAAAAAAAGATAACAGAAAAAGGTCGGTTGCCCGACCTTGATTTTACTTGGATGTTGTGACCTGGAAGTTGAAGATGTCAAGCATCTGCTTGGCAACATCGGCATCGGATGTATTGGAATAGGATCCGATCATGTCGAAGATGACCTTCTTGGTCTCGAACTTTGTGGAACTGTCCTTGGCTCTGGTATAGGTGATGAACAATGGAGTTTCCAATGTTGTGGCATTCTTACCGGTATCAAGTCTTGTATTGAATGTTTCTTCAGTGACGCTGGAAGATTTGTGTGTGTCATCCTGAGAAAGATAAGTATCCTTCACGGAATCCATGACAGTCTGCTGCTGCTCAAGAGAAATATAGCTGTTTTCGTATTTGGAAGTGTCGCCTTCATAATCCTTTGTCTTGGTCTCATCAGATGGATACCAGCTGCAATCGACCGTATAGAACTTGAGATTACCGGAACCATAGTTCTTGTTGAAATTGTTGTACCAGGTTTCGATTCTGCTCTGGAGATTTTCGCAGTCGGAATCATTCTGCTTGTAGTACATGACGACGAAGCCTTCCTCGGAATCAGAGACGGAATAGGAAGTCTTTCCTTCACCGACGGTACCGACACAGCTCTTATCGCTTCCTGCAACATATTTCTCGACTTCTGCGTATTTGACTCTATGAGCTTCGTAGAAGTTGGAATTGCTGGAGTTTACGGCATTGACGATTGCCTGAACAACGAAAGGAATTGCGACGACCAAACCGACAACGACACCAACAATGAGTAAAACCTGAAGCCAAGCAGCTTCCTTGAACCATTCCCAGGCAGCTAAGGCATGGGCTCTGTTTTTAGTAGATTTCTTTCCTTCAGAAGAACTCATGAGGTTTCCTCCTTACATTGATGCACACAATACGACTATTCAATACGTCTTTTTTTTACGAGTGGTGCCCCGAGCCAGAATCGAACTAGCAATTGATCCTTACCAAGGATCCGTTATACCACTTAACTAAGGGGGCATAAATTATCGCGTGAATTAATATACCTTCTTGATGACTTAATGTCAACAAATTAGAACGTATTTTCAAACGCTACCCAACGATTATACTAAAACCGGAATGAAAAATCACTCTTTTCTTTTTGATTTTCATCGGAATCCGGAATGAATGTGACTTTTCCGGATTCTGATGATTCCTATTCCTTCTTTTCTTTCCTGAAGAGAGCCAAGGACTCTTCCCTGATGAACTTGATGACCATGGTCTCATATTTGAGGATGTTGACAAGACCGATTTTGTTTGGATTCTTCTTCACATCCTTTTTCCTGGCGACCATTACGATGCCGTTGTCTAGGTGGGATATATATAGGGCAAGTTCTGCAGCGAGTCTTTTCATGTCCTCATCCTTCGAGTCGAAGAGGATGACGTGTGATCCGGGATAATCCTTCACATGGAAGAACAGGTCTTCCTTCTTTGCCTGGTTGAATGTCAGTTCTTCGTTCTGCAGACCATTCATTCCATAACCGATTTTTCCTTTTTGGGTGATGATATAGTGTGGGTCATAGCGATGCTTTTTGGAAACCTTGTATATCGTATTCCTGCCCTGCTTTTCCTTTATATATCCTTCTTCGAGCAGTTCACTCTTCAGTTCCATGACGTCCCTTGGGGTTCCGTCACTTGCTTCCATCCTCTTTTTCTCCAGATAGGAAATCTCATCCTTCGTCTTCTCTATGAGATCCCTGAGAATGCCTAAGGCTGACTTTGCCTTCTGATATTTCTTGAAATAGGCATTGGCGTTCTGCGGTGCGGTCTTCTTCGCATCCAAAGGAATGTGATAGCCATCTCTGTCCAGAACGGTATCACCGAGCTTTATTTCTCCCTGATACATGTAGATAATCTGACCATATTCCATGAACTTCATCTTGTCCTGGGCTGTGACAAGATCATTCTTCAGGTTTTCGAGTTTCTTGTTTGCAACCTTCAGGGCTTTCTCAATCAGCTTGACGAGTTCTCTTATCTTTTCGAACTTTGCAACGGATTTCTGGTCTTCGACAAAGGTGGAATATAAGTCACAGGCTTTCACCTTCTTTGCCTCTGGGTCATCAAAGGAGAAGGAAAGAATGTCTTTCCTTATGACATAGATATCCTTGCTTGTTGTCATCTCAATCAATGTCTCATTCAGGTCATGACCTTCATCAAGGACATAATGCTTCAGTCTTTTCAATGTGGCATTTGGAAGATAGGGCCTTGCCTGCTCCGGATCAGTGAGATCGACGGGAAGACTTCCTCTTTCATCGGGATACTGATATATGGCGTTTCTGGTGATGAAGATTCCTTTCTCGATGTCGGTATGTTCGTGGTAAACGCTGATGATCTTTCCATAGGGATAGGCGATGAGGTAGACATTCGGCCTGTTTGGGAACAGCTCCAATATCAGATCATAGCCGGTATTGATTTCACTGATGTCATTTCTGTTTGCATCGAGTGAAATCGTCAGGATTCTTTCTCCGGGATGCTTCCTTACTTTCCTGACGGTAGCCATGTTCAGCTTCTTCAGGGAATTGTAGAATACGCTGTTGTTGTTCAGCTTGGCAAATCTCTCCTGTGAATAGGTGACGAAAGGATTCGTCGGATCAAGGGAAAAGATGAAGGTGCCATGACGGATTCCGTTTTCGTCCTTCAGGGAATAGGGAAAACCGTAGTCATATTGACCTAGGGAGAGGACGTTTCCGAATTGCGTGTCGAGCATCTGCTCATTCAGCTCATCGGCGATGATGCTTAGGGATAGATTGTCCATTGCCATAATGCTAATAGTATAGAGAAAAACACGGACTTTGCAAAAAGAAAGAATGAGAAAAAGGACCATCGGAAGTCAGTTGACATCCATATGGTCCTTTGAGCAAACTTATAAAGAGCTGCTTCTACCCCCAGAGATGAAGGAATCGAGAAGACAGTCGAAGAAACTCTTGCTGTCATCTTTTCTGCTACCTCTGTTGAGGGTCTTTAAAATGATTTTTAACATTTTGTACCTCCTATTTACCATTCGGCTTTCTGCAAAATGAGAAGTACTTTAAACGGGTCGGAGTCGTCTAAGTCGTAGTCTACGTATAAGCTGTATCGAATGGACTGATAATTATACAGGTTTGAAAATGAAATGCAAGAAAAATTTTCAGTTTTTTTATTCCTTGGAAAGAGAAGCCAATTCCCTGTTCTTTTTTCCGTAGATGGACTTGATGAGTGGATAAATCATTATGCTGACAGCAGCAATCCAGGCAAGCGGGTCGGCAAGACAGACGGCGATGAAGCTAAGAGAGCCGGAAGTGGAATTGGTCGGTCCTCCGTTGACCAGCTGTGGAAGGAAAAGGCAGCACAATGTTCTGGCCAGCAGTTCTCCGATTCCGGCAAGGAAGGGGAAGAGAGGCTTGTTGAGTCCCTGGAGGGAATGTCTGCAGATGAACAATACCATCAATATGAGATCACATGGAAGACATAGATATAGATAGAGATTTCCGTAGTGGATGGCTTCGCTGGTGATGTTTTCCGGCTTCAGGAAGATATACATATAGGCGCCGTCGATGGTGATGAGAAGCCCGGCTATGGTTAAAATGACATAGAAGATGAGATTGATGATGGTACCGGTCAGGAAACCTTTTCTGATTCTGCCATCATTCTTTGAACCGTAGTTCTGACCCAGGAACGTCATCATGGCCGTGGCAACGGACTGGTAGACGTTCATGATGATGAGATTTATCTTACAGGCGACGGAATATCCTACCTGTGCAGGTGTTCCACTGACCAGGACGCCATCCGGCGTATAGTCGAAGGCGATGACACCCATCTGCATGATGATGATGCCAATCTGGAGGATGGCAGACTGTAATCCCAAGGGAAGGCCTAATTTCAGATGCTCGATGACAAACTCCTTTGTGAATCTCATGTCGCCCTTATGGAAATGGAGATTTTTGTATTTAATGAAGGTATAGACTAGGCATCCGATTGCCGCAAGCGCCTGGGACAGCACGGTTGCCCATGCTGAACCTTTCACTCCCCATTGCAATGGAATGATGAAGAGAAGGTCAAGGATGATGTTGATGACGACACCGAAGACAAGGAAGAGGAATGGCGTGAAACTGTCTCCGAGTGCACGCAGGTTGGCTAATATGAAATTGTAGGCCATTGAGGCAACAATGCCTAAGAATATGATGAAGAGATAATCGTGTGCGGATTCATAGAGTAACTGCTGGTTTGCATCCGTGCTGCTCGGTGTGATTTTCATCAGACTCAGCAATAAATCCGTGCTGAAGCAGAAGGCGATGGTGAGGATGATGGTCAGGATGACGCATAAGGTGATCTGAAGATAGAAACTTTTTCTCACTCCGACTTCATCTTTTTCACCGATCTTATGTGACATGGCGACGGAGAATCCGCTTGTGGCGCCGATGCAGAACTGCAGAGGAATGTTGCATAGACAGCTGACATCGTTGATGCCGGCGATTTCATATGGACCTAGGTTCTGTCCGACGATGATGGTGTCCGTCAAAGTATAAAGCTGCTGGAAAACCATGCTTAGGAGAATCGGTATCATGAACAATACCATTCCCTTGGTTATGCTTCCCGTGGTGAGGTCGACTGGATCGAATAATTTTCTGAATCTTGCGAATATGTTTTTCATGTTCTTTATCTTGTTAGACACTATCATAATTTAATCCATCCGAAAGAAAATATAAAAGCGGTTTATTCCATTTGTTTTGCACTTGCCGTGAAAAAAGATAAACTATACCTATATGGAAAAGAAACTGACCAGAAACAGGTTGCTTTCCTCTTTGCTTATCAAGGCAAGCAATCCATTTACGAGCATCGAACAGAAACTTGATGTCAAGAGAATCCTCATGGAGAGCGTGACCATGCAGGGAATGAACCACATTTTTCTGGTGAAATGTCATTTTGATGAAAGACCTTTGTTCCATGTGGATGAGAAGGAAGCACTCCGCCAGGCCTTCATGGCATATAAGGAAAACAATGTCGGAGCCTTTTATTATCTTTTCCTTCTATTGAAGGACAGACATCCGTCCAGGGCAAGACAGTACCTTCTTCTTGGCGGGGAATTCGGAGATCCAAAGGCATATCTGGAATTGGGTAGATGCTATCATGACGGTGGACTATTCAGAAAAGATATGGGAAAAGCCTATGATTATTTTTCCATGGCTGCAAAGAGTGGACTCAAGGATGGATATTTCGGCATGCTTCTCATCGCTGCGGAAAACCATGACATCGAACTGGAGAGGAAAATATATCGGATGGCTCTGGATTGTGGTGTCGAGCTTCCGGGGGTGGTGGAATGAAAAAAGTCCTGCTTGTCGGTGCCGGTCCCATCGAGGATGATTCCTTCCTTGAAAATACGGATGACTTCTTTTTTGTTGCCTGTGATGCCGGATACAGGCATTTCATGAAAAAGAACATCGTACCTGATCTTTTTGTCGGTGATTTCGATACCTTGGGAAACGATGTTGTTCCCATGGCAAAGGAAATCATCAGACTTGATGTCATCAAGGATGACACCGATACCATATATGCCGTAAGAAGGTGCCTTGAAAAAGGATATGATGAGTTCTTTTTCCACGGATGTCTAGGTGGAAAAATCGAACACACCATAGCCAATATCCAGACTCTTTCCTTTCTGTTGGATCATTCAGCAAAGGGATTCCTCATCGATGAAAAAGGTGAGGAGATGATTGCCATGATTGATGACGGATTCTCCTTTCCTGAAACCGCAATGGGGATGTTGTCCATTTTCTCCTATGAAAAGGAAGCAGCCGGTGTCACATTGAAAAACCTCATGTATACATTGGAAAATGCTACTTTGACATCTTCCTTCCCATTGGGAGTTTCCAATCAGTTCATAAAAGGAAAATCAGCACAAATATCCGTAAAGGAAGGAAAACTACTTTTGGTTACGGGCAAAAAGAATTTCGGTTTTGATTCGTGATTTGATAAACTGAGAAAAAGGGGGAACCCCATATGAAGAAACTTCTGTTATGTATTCTTATTCCTGTCCTCGTGGTAGGTGGTGGTGCTGCGACTGTCTATTTTCTCTTGCGTGACACTTCAACGATGCAGTATCAGAAAACCGAGAAGACGGCTGAAACCCTGATGAATGAAAATTTCCTTTCTGCATTCAATGATACGAAGGAATCACATCATGTCACCTATGAGATGTCACAGGATGATTTCAATCAGGTCCTTTCCCTGGCCTACGAAAAGATGGATTCTTCCATGAAGGATTATCTCAAGGGCATGGAAATCAAAATCGAGGGCGATCTGTATCACATCTGTTTATATGCCAAGGCCAGTATTTTGCAAAGCAAGGTTGATTTATCCTGCCGTTTTTCTTCCGATGAGGAAAACTATTATCTGACAATCGAATCCATAAAGGTCGGCAAACTCTCCGGCATGAAGTGGCTTGCCAAACAGATACTCAAGAACGTATTCACCGATGAACAGATGAATTCCATGTTCCGGAATTATGGAATACAGATGAAGGCGGACCTCAACAATGACCGATTCGTCTATGGCAAGAATGATTGCAGGAATGACCTTGTCGGTCTTGTAAAGAAGAACTCCGGTACCAGTTCCTTCATGAACTGCATGATTCAGTCATTCGTGGACATGGATCTTTTGAGTGTCGATTTCACAAATAAGATGCAGGCCATCATCGATCTTGAACCGCTCAACACCAATGTATCGTTCTGCAATGCAGAAAATGAGCTGGATTCCGGTGTCCTGAATCTCGATGTTCAGAAAGGATATGTGAAGACATTGCTTGAGAATGGCAGTATTGACTTGGAGTCTTCCCATCCCCAGATTGTCTTTGACTATCTTCTGAAAGGATATTCCTCGCTTGCCGATGAACAGAAATCCTATATTGATTCCGTCGACCTTACCTCGATAGGAATCAGTGAGGAAACGAAGAAGACTCATGCCGGTTTTGGGTTTTCAGGTCAGAGTGTCAGACAAATCGTTCAGTCTTCCGCATTGAATAGTTCATTGGTTTCCTCGGATGGAATTCTTGTCAGCGAGAATTCATTGAACCTTTACCTGTGGTCTCAGGATATCCTAGGCAACAACTACATTCTCAGCGGAAAGAAGGATGACTCCTATATTGTCAACTATATCGCCTTGGACAATGTTTATATCGACTGCCTTGGCATGGACTCGAAGGAGAACATGAACATGGTGCTTGGAGTGAATGTCAACGGATATGAGACTTCCATCATTCTGGAGAACAGGAAGAAGGAAAATACTGATTACGGCATGACTCTTCAGAACGAGAACATATATTTCGGAACGAAGACAATCTCATCAGAACTGAAGAAGGAAATCTATTCCCTGATCCAGAAGTGTCTTCCGGAAAACGAATTCATGACCTTCGACGGAAACGGAACCTTCACACTTGATTTCAAGGACTATCTTTCCGATTATCTTTCCTTGATTTCCTCTACCACGCATAAGACATTGACGTTGAATACGTCTCTTGAGGGAAACTCATTGGTGGATACGAATGCCGGTCTCAGGCTGAAAGGAAATCTGGTCTAGTCTTTGATTTCCAATCTGATGTTTCTTCTTCTTCTTTTATGCTAAGGAAACAAAAAGGTTGATTATTGTCTCTTTTTCTGTTGATATTACTTTGTAAAGGGGTTACAATTAGAAATAGATAAAACTTGTATACAAGTTGGAAAATGAGGAAATGAATTATGGCTAATGCTATTGTCGGTCAGTCCGGTGGTCCTACTTCCGTCATCAACTCTTCCTTGGCTGGTGTCTATGAATCTGCAATCGAACGTGGTGCAGGAAAGGTTTATGGAATGCTCAACGGCATTCAGGGGTTGTTGGAAAAAAGAATCACTGACCTTTCCCTTTTCTTTGACAATTCGCTGAACATCGAGGCTCTGAAGAGAACTCCAAGCTCCTTCTTGGGATCCTGCAGATACAAGCTTCCGGATATCACGAAGGAAGGTGCCAAGGAAATCTATGACTTCATTTTCAGCTATATGGATGAACTCGATGTCAAATATTTCTTCTATATCGGTGGAAATGATTCCATGGATACCATCATGAAACTTTCCAATTATGGTGCTTCCATCCATTCCGACATCCGTTTCATCGGTGTCCCGAAGACAATCGACAATGACCTTGTCATGACTGACCATACCCCAGGCTATGGTTCAGCTGCCAAATATATCGCCGTCACCATGAAGGAAATCATCCGTGATGCCACGGTCTATGGCACGGATTATGTCACCATCGTCGAAATCATGGGTAGAAACGCCGGTTGGCTCACCGCTGCCTCCGCTCTTGCCAAGGGTGCAGACTGTGAAGGTGTCGACATGATCTGTCTTCCGGAAATTCCGTTTACCACGGAAGGCTTCCTCAAGAAGGTCAATGACCTGAAGGCAAAGAAGAAATCCATTGTCATCGCCGTCTCGGAAGGCGTCAAGCTTCCGGATGGAAGATATGTCTGTGAACTCAATGATGACGGACATGAGGAAGACGCCTTCGGTCATAAGGCCCTTACCGGTACTGCAAGATATCTTGCCAATCTCGTCAGGAAGAACATTCCGACCAAGACGAGATCCATCGAACTTTCCATTCTTCAGAGATGTGCCGGACATATGACTTCCAGAACCGACATCACCGAAGCCTATCAGGTCGGTGGCGCTGCCGTAAAGGCTGCCTTTGAGGGAAAGACGGGTATGTTCGTCTCCATCAAGAGAATCTCCGATGCTCCATATCAGTCCACGACTGAGTTGGTCGACATCAATCTTGTCGCCAACCTCGAAAAGAAGATTCCGCTTGATTGGGTCACCGAGGATCATATGCAGATGAAGAAGGAATTCATCGAATATGCCCTTCCTCTCATCCAGGCTGAACTCACGCCAATCTATGTTGCGGGTACTCCGTGGCATATCAAGCTGTAGTCCATCAGATCAAAAGAATGCTGCCATGAAACTGGTCCATATCAGTTATGTGGCAGCTTTTTGTATGAATTTTTATTTTTTTACCAAAAGATTTCTTAAAGATACCTTAAATCGCATCGAATGTATATCAAATTATGCTAAAACGATTGAAAAGAAAGGGCTTGTGCCGTCTTGCCTTCCAACAGGTGCCAAGATTGTCTGTGGATGTGGAACTTTGCAGCGTGAGAACCGTTATATTGGCAATATTTGTCGTGAACCAATTTCTGAAAAGCAAAAGGAGTCCGTAACAGGACTCCTCGTTTTTTATCTGATTCCGACTCTCTTATAGATATAGTCGACATTCTTCATGTAATATTCCAGCGTGAAGCAGTCATCGATTTCCTTTTCTGACAGGAGTGAGGATACTTTGCTGTCAGCCTTCAATAGGTCGATGTAATCCTTGTCTTCGTCGAGTGCCTTCATGGCAATCGGCTGGACCGTGTCATAGGCTTCTTCCCTGACAAGACCTTTCTCCATCAATGCGTAAAGGACTCTCTGGGCGAAGATGACACCTTTTGTGAGATAGATATCCTTAAGCATCTTATCCGGATACACAACCAGGTTTTCGAGTATGCCCTTGAATCTGACCAGCATGTAGTCGAGAAGTTCCGTTGCATCCGGAAGGATGATTCTTTCTGTCGAGGAATGCGAGATGTCTCTTTCATGCCATAAGGCGATGTTCTCATATGATGTGAGCATATATCCACGGATGACCCTTGCACAGCCACAGATGTTCTCACTGGAAATCGGATTTCTCTTATGTGGCATTGCGGAAGAACCCTTCTGCCCCTTGGTGAAGGCCTCCTCGGCCTCCTTGACTTCCTGACGGGCAAGGTGCCTGACTTCCAAAGCCATCTTCTCGAGCTGACTTGCAACAAGGCTCAGTGAAGACATATATGCCGCATGTCTGTCTCTCTGGATGACCTGGGTGGATATGTCGGCGTGGGAAATTCCCAAATCGGCGCAGACGGATTCCTCAATCTGTGGTGGAATGTTTGCAAAGTTGCCGACAGCACCGGAAAGTTTTCCTACCTCGACATTCTTTGCCGCATGGAGGAATTCCTCCCTGATTCTCTTCAGGTCGGAATACCATAATGCCCATTTCAGACCGAATGAGGTGATGTCAGCATGCATGCCATGTGTTCTTCCGATGCATGGGGTGTTTTCAAATTCGATGGCTCTCTTCCTTATTACGGCCATAAGCTTGTCTATGTCATCAAGAAGAATCTCATTTGCACATTTGAGAAGGTATCCGTTTGCCGTATCGACGACATCGGTGGATGTAAGGCCATAATGGATCCATTTTTTCTCTTCACCGAGACTTTCGCCTACGGCTCTCGTGAATGCGACGACATCATGCTTGGTGATGGCTTCGATTTCCTTGATTCTCTGGATGCTGAATGTAGCCTTGTCGAGTTTCTTGAGGTCTTCTTCCGGAACGACACCGAGTTTTGCCCATGCCTTGGCGTTGAGAAGCTCAATCTTCAGGTATGCGCCGAATTTGTTATCCTCTGTCCAAATGTCACGCATGCACTTCCTTGAATAACGTTCGATCATGATGTTCTCCTTTTGAGGTGAAGAATCAAATCTTATGGAAAGATAGGAATTCTTCTGTCATTTTCCATCATCAGGTATGACCCACTTAAGGTATATCTTTCCAGATATATTTTCAAGACTTGAAATCATCAACATGAGGCATGTGGTGTATAAAACGGACAAAAATATCGGTATAATATCTTCGTCATATCGGAAAAGAAAAACATGAACGGAAATAACGAAGGAAAATCATCGAAAAAGATCATCGGACGGATTCTTGCCATTGTCGTTTTCCTGTGTATTGGCGGTGGTGCCGGATTTGCCATCGGCAAATATGTCAACAGGCTTTCAGACGAGGAACAGAAGCTAGTGGACGAATATCGCCTATTGAAGGAAGAGTGGCTTTATGGAAACGAGACGAAATATATCGACCAGCTGGCTGCAAAAGGCTTGGTGGAAGGCGTGGCTTCAGATCAAAGTGACAGTTATACCTTCTATACGTCTACCTATGCCGAACAGGGATTGTCCACCGATGGCAAGGGATTTGGATTTGTCACCCACTATTATGATGGTGGCTTATATGTGAGGAAGGTATATAAGAATTCCACCGCATATGGAGCGAAGATGCAGGTCGGTGATGTCCTTTATGGTGTGAAGATCGGAAACCAGGATTATTTTGATTTCAAATCCCACTCCTTAAGTGAAATCAACGCAAAGCTTTCCGAGGTTTCTGATTCGACGACATCCTTTGTGTTTTCCGGAAAGAGAAACACGAAAGACGGAAAAACTGACATCACCATCGAACTGAAGCGTGGTGGGTATGAGGAGGACTATGTCGATCTTATCTCCATGCCGAGCGTGGAAAATGATTATACCCTCTCTGTCAGGGTCAATACATTCCTGGGTACCCCAGCCTTGGCTCTGGAAGGCATCATAAACAGCGTCTATCAGCAGAATCTGAACATCAGGACTCTTGTCATCGATCTCAGGGGAAATGGAGGAGGATATGTCTCCCAGGCTTCTGACATGGCAAAGCTTTTCGTCAGGAAGGGTTCCCTGATTTATCAGCTGAAGGACAAGAACGGAAATGTGATTGAGGAAGAAAAGCAAAATTCCGACCCGACATTCAACATCGACAACTATAAGCTGATCATGGATTCCGGAACGGCGAGTGCAAGTGAAATCTTCTCCCTTGCCATGATCAGTGGAACAAACACGAAGACATATGGATTCACAAGCTATGGGAAAGGCATTGCCCAGAAGTTCAAGACATTCTCGGATGGCTCCGTGGTCAGGTATACCTATGCCTATGTCTATGGGCCAAGCGGAGATTCGACGACCTGCATTCATAAGACCGGCATCAAGCCTGATCAGGTCTATACATTTGACTATTCAATCTATTCCTCCACAACGGATTATTCTTCCATCGGCATTTCCGAATATGGACAGAATTTCTTCCTGAATGCATTGAACAACATGTACCCATCTACCTATCCTTCTTCCTATTCCTCTGAATATCATTTCATCGATGCGATAGAAAGCTATGCAACGAACATGGCTGAAAAATATTCTGATGAAACGCTGAAAGTTGCCTTTAACGAAAAAGGCGGAATGCTTAAGGCTCTGAATGATGTCTTCAATATGGAAATCTATGATCAGTACCTTATTTATGAGGCAGATGTCATGAATTTTGTGATGGAGAACTGAAATGACTGACAAGGAACATCCATTCCAGCTGGTTTCTCCGAATCAGCCGACCGGAGATCAGCCATCAGCCATAGAAAGACTGACCAAGGGACTTGAGGAAAACAGAAAGTGGCAGGTCCTTCAGGGTGCAACCGGTACCGGCAAGACCTTCACCATGGCAAACATCATCCAGAAGGCGCAAAGAACGACGATGGTCTTGGTTCATAATAAGACCCTTGCCGCTCAGCTTTATGGTGAATTCAAGGAACTTTTCCCGTATAACAGGGTTGAATATTTCATCTCCAATTTTGATTTCTATCAGCCGGAAGCCTATATTCCGAAGACGGACACCTATATCGACAAGGAAGTCGTCATGAATGATGAAATCGAAATGATGAGGGCCAGTGCCGTCAATTCCCTTCTTGAAAGAAAGGATACCATCGTCGTTTGTTCGGTGGCTGCCATTTATGGCCTAAGTGATCCGGATGAATATCGTGACCTTGCTTTTACATTGCATGTAGGAGAACCTTATAAGCCTCATGACATCGCCCAGAAACTCATCCAGGCACAGTATCAGAGAAACGACATGGATCTCAAGGCTGGGTGCTTTTCCATCAAGGGAGACGTCATGGACATCTATCCACCGAATGGAGATGATTTCTTTATCCGCGTATTTTCTGATTTCGACGAAATCAGCGAGATTGCCCAGATTCGTCCGACGACCGGTGAACTTCTTCACACCGTGGATTATTTCCCGTTCTTCCCCGCACATGAACATGCCTCCGGCAACGAAAGAATCCAAAGGGCCTGCAAGACCATCCGTGAGGAACTGATCGAACGACTGAAGTTCTTTGATGAGAAGGGCATGCTTCTGGAATCCGAAAGGCTCAAGCAAAGAACCGAACATGACCTGGATGCCTTAAGCGAATTTGGCATCTGTGCCGGCATCGAAAACTATTCCAGGCATTTCGATGGCAGGAATGAGGGTGAGACTCCCTATACGCTTTTTGATTATTTCCCGAAGGATTTCCTCCTTTTCGTCGACGAATCCCATGTCACCATTCCGCAGATTGGTGGCATGTTCAACGGTGACCGCTCAAGAAAACAGACGTTGGTCGAATATGGTTTCAGGCTTCCAAGCGCCTTGGATAACAGGCCGCTGAAGTTTGAGGAATTCGAAAAGAAGATAAACAATGTCATCTGCACATCGGCAACCCCTGGCGATTATGAACTCGGCAAGGTCAACAACCAGGTCGTGGAACAGATCATCAGACCGACGGGACTTCTTGATCCGATCATCGAGGTCAGATTCAATACCAACAATCCCGTCTATGACCTGATGAAGGAAATCCAGACCAGGATAGAAAAGAATGAGAGGGTCCTTGTCGTCACCCTGACGGTGAAGGATGCGGAAAATCTCACCGATTTCTTCAAGAGCCATAACTTCAAGGTTGCCTACCTACAGCATGAGATATTGACCCTGCAGAGAACGGAAATCATCTATAAGCTCAGAAAAGGCATCTATGAGGTCCTTGTCGGCATCAACCTTCTAAGGGAAGGCCTGGATATTCCTGAGGTTTCCCTGATTGCCATACTTGATGCGGACAGACAGGGATTCCTGCGTTCTGCCCGTTCCCTTACACAGATTGCCGGACGTGCGGCAAGAAATTCATCCGGAAAGGTCATCATGTATTGCGATGAGATTTCCGATGCCATGAATACCACCATCACGGAGACAAAGAGAAGAAGAACCATACAGGAAGCCTACAACAAGGAACATGGCATCGTTCCAAAGACCATCATCAAGGCCATTCAGGCTCCGCTTCACATGATTGACGACGAGGCCAACAACAAGCATGATAAGGCCAAGAAGGAAGGAAAGATGACCGTCAAGCAGAAACAGCTCATGATCAAGAACCTCACTTCCGAGATGAACAAGGCCAGCAAGGCGCTCGACTTTGAGGAAGCGGCCAGACTGAGAGATGAAATCCTGGAGCTGAAAGCCTCCCTGGACAAGTGAAAAAAGAAGTGGATTTCTCAATGACGTCCACTTTTTTGCGTTATAATTAATCATTATGGAAACAGCCAAATTAACGAGCACCCAATATTCAGAAAAGATGACTTCGCTGATCGTCAGACATTATGACGTGCCGACAAAGTTCTTTGCCTATGCGAAGAAAATCTATCTTGAGAATTACAAGGCGTGGTTCAACATGGAAAAGATCAAGGCGATCACGAACCTTTTCCGTGACGGATACAAGGCTTATGGTGTCGAGGAAAGAAATAAGCTTATCAATCGCTTCTTCCAGTTCGTGGATGGACTTGAACTTGACCAGAAGACATATGACAGGCTTTTTGTCGCTTTCTGGTTCCTGATCAAGAAGAGAAGCGACAGCCGGGACTTCCTCATCCGTGCCATAAAGAACCCATTCTTCCAGAATGGCGTGAACCAGGAGTTCATGGAGGAATTCAATTCCCACGATACATCCCTATATCGGGAATTGTTCTCTGACAGCATCGAGGAAATCGCGGACTATCTTTATGATTCGACATATCTTTTCATTGCTGAGAATTCCTTTGACCAGTATACCTTGTATGATCGTGTGATTGCTGCACTCATGAAAAGAGGAAAGGATGTTGTTCTCATCGCCTTTCTGAAGAACAAGAATCTTCTTCTCAGCAAGGAATGCTATGAATCCATCATCTCCTATGCCAAAGACGGACATTCCAAGGAACTGCTGAAATTTGCCTACCATAATTTCCTGTTCAAATATAACGTGAATTTCCAGGACTTCTTCAGTTATTACCAACTCCTTTCCGATGAGGAAAAGGAATCCGAGGCTTATTATCTGAACCGTGTCGTGGAAGCAAACCATCTGGAGAAACCTTTCCAGATCATGTCGGATGACGATGATAACCCATCGACGTTGAAGAATCTGACGATCGAGGAATTTTCCTTCCTGAATGATGTCATCATGACAAAGTTCAGCAATGATTATCAGGAACATCTCATTTCCGCCATAGAAAGAAGGGCAAAGATTTCCTCCGATGACTATCTTGATGTCTTTTCCTGTCTTGGAAAATATCCGGATATCGGAAATGACGTCCTTCTTCTGCCATGTCTGAAGAAGATGTCCTATAACGATCCAAAAACGAGAAAAGCCTATCTGCTGCTTCTGAGGAAAAACAATCTTCTCGATGCCATAGGCATTCATATCCATCAGGAGGCTAACCATGTTTCTGATTGACATTGATGATGCAACGCTTGCAATGTGGGAAAAAGATGTCTTTGCCGATGAAAAGGCGAAGAAGTTTTATGATGCTCTTGACTCTGAATATGTGATTTATCATTCGTTTGACAGTGGAAGACAGATGATTCTTTATGAGGCGATAAAGAAGGATGATACGGATTATCAGAGCTTCCTTGTCGGCGACAATAGAGAAATCGAGGATCTTAAGGGGAACACGGAAAATCCATGCTCCATGGCTTTGGCTTTGTATCTTTCCAAAAAGGAAAAGGGAATGAATGAAGCAGAACTGAAAAAACTTTATGGGGAAGAGTATGAAAAGATATCTTCTCTTGCCTCACTTCCCAAGGAGGAGGCGCAGCTGAGAAAAAGACTTCTCCCTTTGATGAAGAAACTTTCCGATGACTTGATCGTCCATGGATCGGAGATGACTTTTGAGACTTATGAGAAACTGAAGCTTTCCTATTTCATCACCGGAAAAGATGGGCTTTATGTCATCAGGATAAAGGTTGGACTGAACAATAGGAATTATTTTGCAAAGAATACGTTCGAATTCCTTTCTGCCTGTATGAATGGCGGCAAGGCCTATCTTTCCAAGGACAGGGTCCATATCTCTCCGGAAAACATAAAGGACGAAGATAAGCCTGTCATCAACTATCTCTATCAGGAAGGAACGTATTTCAATCATGCCTATTCCATGAATCAGGATGATTCCGACCTGACTCTGGATGAATCCCTGTTCGTGAGATTCATGCTGATGATGAAAGGAAGAATGGTTCATGTCGACAATATGGAATTCCTGGTAGGAAAAGAGAGGATTGAACCACATCTGAGTTTTGATGGTCAGGGAAATTTCTCCGTGGAACCTGAACTGGAGGGAAGACTTCTCTCTGACGGAAAAAACGGAGCCCTTGTCGATGATGCTGGACATAGGATAAAACTTCTGTCCTTCCCTAACGAGAAGGAAATGATCATGATCAGATTTCTTTTGGAAAACCGTTCCTTCCCGTTTTATCTTTTCCAGAATGAATTGTGCGAGAGTGTCCTTCCGATGCTTTCCGATGACGTGAGTGTGTCTGACGAATACCTGAAGAACCATTTGGTCAGAAAAAGTGAAATCCAGTATTTCATCACTTATACCGATGATGACGTATTGTCTTTCAGGACGGTCTATCTTGAAGACGGAAAGGAAGTGAGCAGGGATGTCTTCTGCTCGACTGCCATAGGTGAAAACAAATCCAAGCAGTTCGATTCCGCGCTTGAATATTATTCCTTGCCTCTTGAAGGAAAATTCATTTCCCAGGAACAGATACTTTCCTTCCTGAAGGAAGATCTTTTCCCTCTCAGGAAATGTGCGACATTATATCTCAGCGACAATCTTGCACAGAAGAAAGTCGTCGGTGTCGGAAAAATCCGCATCCGCATGCGCACGGACATCGACTGGCTGAACATGGATTTTGGTTCAGACATCTACTCCAGGGATGAACTTGACAAGATTCTGGAAGCCTATCATAGGAAAAAGAAATACGTCAGGCTCAATGGTTCCTTCATTTCCTTTGAGGAAGAGGATTCCCAGGGATTTGTCCATCTGATGAATGACTTCAATGTCTCCTCACTGACGGAAGAAAGGCTTCCGATTTATGATGCACTGAAACTTTCCGGATATTCCGATGATGAGGTATCTGTCATCTACGGCAATGAAATCAAGGAACTGTTTGACGACATAAAGAACTTCAAGAATCAGAAACTGGAATTTGATTCCTTCATGGAAGATAACCTGAGATCCTATCAGATCGATGGTGTCAAATGGCTCTACACCCTGGCAAAGCATAATCTCTGCGGCATTCTTGCAGATGACATGGGATTGGGAAAGACCCTGGAAATCATCGCCCTGCTCTCCTTGTCGAAATCCAACAGGCCAATCCTGATCGTGTCTCCGAAATCATTGATCTACAACTGGGAAAACGAATTCAGGAAATGGAATCCACAGCAGAAAGTCTTCGTCTTTGACGGAAACAAAAATTCAAGGAATGTTCTTCTATCCCAAATCGACCAAGACAAGAAGGAAGTGTTCATCATATCCTATGATTCCTTGAGAACCGATTTGGATGAATTCGTGAAATATTCTTTTTCCTATGTCATACTTGACGAAGGTCAGAACATATCGAATGTCTACGCCAAGAAGACCAAGGCCGTCAAGGAGATATCCGCGGATCATAAGTTCGTCCTGACGGGTACTCCGATCCAGAATTCCCTTGTGGACCTTTGGTCGATATTTGACTTCCTCATGCCAGGATATCTCTCTGGATTCCATGACTTCTCCCTCACCTATGGAAAGTTATCCCTTGATGATCCGCAGGAAAAACAGAATCTGATGAACAAGGTAGCCCCATTCATTCTCAAGAGGACAAAGAAGGAAGTGCTTGATGATCTTCCGAACAAGGAAGAACAGACATTGACCATCCTGATGAACGAAACACAGAGAAAACTATACGATGCCTACATCCAGGAGGCGAGAATGTCTCTGGACCGTGGAATGGACAGGATCACGATATTATCCGAAATCACGAGACTCAGGGAAATCTGTGTCGATCCGTCCATGTTCCTTGAGGAATATGGCGATGAATCGGAAAAACTCAATTCAGCCATATCCCTGGTGAAATCGGCAATCGAGAACGGACATAAGATACTGATTTTCTCCTGCTTCCTGAAGAGTCTTCTTCATCTGAAGAAAATGCTGGAGGAGAACAATATCCCGATATATCTCATCAGCGGAGACACCAAGGCCAAGGACAGGGTCGATATGGCGGAAGACTTCAACACGCATGACGATGTCAAGGTCATGCTTGTATCCCTCAAGGCTGGCGGTACCGGACTGAATCTCATCGGTGCCGACATCGTCATCCATCTTGATCCCTGGTGGAATCTTGCCGCCGAGGAACAGGCGAGTGACAGAGCCTATCGAATCGGTCAGAAGAGGAATGTCACCATTCTGAAACTGATTTGCAAGGATACGATTGAGGAACGCGTCATCGAACTGCAGAAGAAGAAACAACAGCTGACATCCGTCATCCAGGAAGGCGACAGTGCCATCAGGAACATCAACACGGATGATCTCAGATTCCTGTTGTCATAAGAGGTAAAAACATGAAATTAGAACCAATTGTTACGTCATTGTTGGATACAGACCTGTATAAATTCAACATGAACCAGGTGATTTTCCATCAGCATACGGATTTGACCGGTGAATATCATTTCAAGTGCAGGAACGAGAACATCGTCTTCACTCCGGAGATGCTCGACGAGATCAATGAACAGATAGACCATCTTTGCACCCTGTATTTCAGGAAAGATGAACTCGACTATCTCAGAAGCATCCGTTTCATCAAGAAGGATTATGTCGAATTCCTGAGACTTTATCATCCAATCCGTGATTATGTCACGACTTCCCTGTCCGAGGATGGGCAGCTGAAGGTCATAGTCCGCGGACCGATGTTTTCGGCGATGCAATTTGAGATTTATCTTCTCGAAATCATCTCCGAAGTCTATTTCCGGTTCCAGTACGACTATGATGAACTTGTCAGGTCAGCCGAAGAAAGGCTTCAGGAGAAAATTCAGAAGTTCAAGGACGGTACCTATACGTTCAAGTTTGCTGAATTCGGCTGCAGAAGAAGACTTTCCAGACAATGGATGGAACATGTCATATGCGAAATGAAGAACAAATGCCCGAACATGGTGGGAACCAGCAATGTCTATTTCGCATACAAATATAATCTAAAGCCAATCGGAACCTATGCACATGAGTTTGTTCAGATGTATCAGGGTATTGATTCCATACCGCTGGCCTATACGAACCATTGTGCGCTCAAGGACTGGTATAGCGAATATCAGGGTGACAACGGAACCGCCCTGACGGATACTCTGACGACGGATCTCTTCCTTCTCGACTTCAACAGATCCATGGTCAACAACTATTCCGGTGTCCGTCATGACTCCGGTGACCCATATGTCTGGGGAGAGAAGATGATTGCCCATTATAAGAAATATGACGTCGATCCGAAGACAAAGACACTTCTATTCTCTGATTCATTGAATTTTGACAAGGCCCAGAAACTCTATGATTATTTCAAGGACAAGGCAAAGGTGAGTTTCGGCATCGGAACCTATGTGACAAATGATACCCTTGTCAAGCCACTGAACATCGTCATCAAGCTTCAGTATGTCAATGGAAGACCGGTTGCCAAGGTCAGCGATGTTTCCGGAAAGACCATGTCTGACAACGAGGAATATCTTTCCTATCTCAAACGCTCCATCAAGTTCAGACTGGAAAGGGACAAGGAACATTTCTAGATGATCTCAGGGAAGAATTACGGATTGGGATTCATCGTCGGCAGATTCCAGGTATTCCATCTTGGACATGCCTCTCTGATAAGGAAATCCATGGAAATGGCTGATAAGACCATTGTCCTTGTCGGTTCCGCTGACAAGAGGAGAACAATGGACAATCCTTTTTCATTCGAGGAAAGAAAGGCGATGATCCAAAAGGTGTTTCCGGATGTCATCGTCCTTCCTCTTGATGACATCGGAGTCGGAAATGTCCCTAGCTGGGGTGACTACCTTTTCAAAAGCATCCTCGAAAAGGAAGGAAGATACCCGGATCTTTATGTCTGCGGAAATGAGGCCAAGGTTGACATGTGGTTTGATGAAAGGAAGAAGGATCATCTCCATATCGAAAGAGTGGAAAGAAGCGACATTCCCATCTCGGCCACTCAGCTTAGGAACGATATCGTACAAGGGAAAAAGGAATCTTTTCTGAAATATGTCCCCAAGGAACTTGATCCACTTTATCCTGACATCAGGAAAACATTGATTTCCGTCATGAAGTAGTTTTGCTTTCATACTATGTATGAAGGCTTTTTTTGACTTGTGATTTTTATTGTTTTACATCCATGATTTTTTGGCTATAATACTAGCGGTCATAAATAAAGGAGATTATCAAAATGGCTAACATTGTCAATGTACATGGTCGTGAAGTCCTTGATTCCCGTGGTAACCCAACTGTCGAAGTTGAAGTTCTCTTAGATGACGGAACCAAGGCTATTGCTATCGTTCCATCCGGTGCTTCCACTGGTGAAAGCGAAGCTTTGGAGCTCAGAGACGGCGATAAGTCCCGTTTCGGTGGCAAGGGTGTCCTGAAGGCAGTCGAAAACGTCAACACCAAGTTGGCTCCAGCTGTCATCGGTCTTGATGCCTATAATCAGGTTTTGGTTGATGAAACCATGCTTAAGCTTGATGGAACTCCATTCAAGAAGAATTTAGGCGCCAACGCCATCTTGGGTGTTTCCTTAGCTGTTGCCAGAGCTGCTGCACAGTCCTTGGGTATGCCATTATACAGATATATCGGTGGTACCAATGCAAAGGTCATCCCGACCCCATGCATGAACGTCATCAACGGCGGTGCCCACGCACAGTCCACTGTTGACTTCCAGGAATTCTTCATCATCCCAGCTGGTTTCGAAACATTCCATGAAGCTCTCAGAGCCGGTGTCGAATGCTTCCACGCCTTACAGAAGGTCGTCAAGGCCCATGGCTATGAGACCGGTGTCGGCGATGAAGGTGGTTTCGCTCCATCCTGCAAGAATGGTAACGAAGAACCTCTCAGCCTTATCGCTGAAGCTGTCGCTGCCGCAGGCTATAAGCTCGGTGAACAGATTTTCCTTGGTATGGATGTCGCTTCCTCCGAATTCTATGAAGGAAATGGTGTCTACAACCTCAAGAAGTCCGGCGAAGGCGTCAAGTCCACTGAAGAAATGATTCAGTTCCTTGAAAAGCTCGTTTCCGACTATCCATCCATCATCACCATCGAAGATGGTCTTGCAGAATCCGATTGGGAAGGTTGGAAGGAACTCACCAAGAGACTTGGAAAGAAGATCCAGTTGGTCGGCGACGATCTCTTCGTCACCAATCCGGAATTCGTCAAGAAGGGTATTGTCAACGATGTTGCCAATTCCGTCCTCATCAAGGTCAACCAGATCGGTACCTTGACCGAAACTCTTGATGCCATCCGTCTTGCCCAGACCAACGGTTACACCTGCATGGTCTCCCACAGATCCGGTGAAACCGAAGATACCACCATCGCTGATTTGGCTGTTGCCGTCAACGCTGGTCAGATCAAGACCGGTTCTGCTTCCAGAACTGACCGTATGGCCAAGTACAACCAGCTTCTCCGCATCGAAGAAGAACTTGGTGATCAGGCTGAATATTTAGGCCTCAAGGCTTTCCAGAACCGCAAGTTCTAAAAACACCGCAAATGAAGATTGCTCCACTTTATGTGGAGCAATTTTTGCTATAATGTCTTTATGAACACCATCAAAGGCAACGTCTTTTCCCTCATCGATGAGAACTCACCACTTGACAGTCTTACGATATCCGGTGCACTGACTGACTGTGCACTCCTCTTTTCCTTGGGCAAGGATACGGATATTTCTAGGGAAAGCTATGACTTTCCTTCCTTCATCCATGTACTGATGGGAGAAGGAACGATCGGAGACAAGAAAGTCACGGAAGGTGATTTCCTATATATCGGAAGCTCTGAAGTGGTCGGAAAGGACACCCATGACGGCATCATCTATGTCGAATATCATTTACAGAAGGAGAATTTCAAAATGACGGAAAAAATCAAGACGGGAGAAGTCTACAAACTTAAGGATCTGGTTCCATACCAGAAGGACAAGGTCATCAATCTCGATGTGTTCCACACTGAGAAAAGCAAGCTTGCCCTGATCTCCATGGCTGAGGGAACGGCTCTTGATGCCCATAAGGCACCTGGCGAAGCACTTCTCTTCATCCTGGATGGTGAGGCAACCATCAGTTATGAAGGAAAGGATTACAAGGTAAAGGCAGGAGACAACTTCTCCTTTGCCAAGGGCGGACTTCATGCCCTCCATGCCGACAAGGACTTCAAGTTTGCCTTGCTTCTGGAACTTTGCTAAGAAAAAACGAGGGACTCATCATCCCTCATTTTCTTTTCCCTGAATTCTGATTTCCGTATATATGGTATCCATGACCTTGGATAGATCGTTTCTTATTTCGTGTTCCCAGAACCTGAGGACATGATAACCTAGTTGGACCAGTTCTTCATCCGTCCTGCAGTCTCTTTCCTGGTTTTTCTTTATCTTGTCAATCCAGAAATCCTTGTTTCTTTTTAGGTTACACTGAATCTGACATAGGTCATAGCCGTGAAAGAAATCCCCGTCGCAGAATATGGCAATCCGGTATTTTGTCAGGACGATGTCCGGACAACCGGGAAGTGCTTTCATGTTCTTTCTGTAACGTATTCCTTCATGGTATAGGGCATGTCTGAGAATCAGTTCTATCTTTGTGTCTTTTCCCCTGATTCTTGACATGTTGTGGTGAATCTGACTTTCCGTCTTCATCTTTCCTGGATGAATTCCTTTGCCTTCTTTAGTGTTTCCCTGTCTGTCTCGAAGGTCATGACGGAAATGGCCCTGTCGATTGTGGCCCATTCTAGCGATGTGACCTCACTAAGCTGAGGGATGAGATCCTCGTCTTTCGGCGTGGCTAGGAAGAAAGTGACGTCTTTAGTGACATTTTCCTTTGGGGAATAGGTGATGGTATGTCTGAATGAAGTGTCAAGATTGACATCAAGATTGGTTTCTTCCTTTATTTCACGTAAGGCACATTCTTCTTCCGTTTCCCCTTTTTCGATATGTCCTTTCGGAAGCGATGTATGGCCTAAGGCCATATGTTCGATCAATACGATGATGTCATTGTCTTTTTTCTTGTACACGACAGCACCATAACTATATTCTTTCTCCATGTTTTTGATACCTCCATGAATAGATTACTTCATTTCAGAAAATATTGGAAACAAAAAACTCCGTTATGCCATAAAGGAATAACGGAGAGAGCAAAAGGAATTTTTATGTTGGAATTTATTAGCTTTTTGATATGTCATAGGTGTTACCTATATGACAACGGAAATACTTTAATGTGTGCTTCTTTTTTTGTCAATAGTGAAATGAAAAATTATATCGTGTTCTGATTCCTGATTCTGTCATACTCCTCATTCTTGGATTCGAAGAAGTCATCGTGGATGAGGATTTCGTCCGGCCTGTTGGACTGACGGAAGACACTGAGTGAAAGAAGGATGACAAGAAGAAGTGCGATGTTGTAGATGGTGTTGTCGATGAGACCTATCAGTTCAATCATGAGAAGGAAGAGGAGGAAGATGCTTTTCCCCTTCATCTTTTTCTGGGCGAAGGAACGATAGAGGTTGATTTCATAGACGACGTAGAGTGCAAGGCCACAGAATCCTCCCATGGTCAAAGTGGACAATATGGTGTTGTTCTTCAATGACAGGGTACCGTCATTGTTGACGATGGAGGTGATTGACGGACCGAGGACAGGATTCTTGATTGTTTCGTCGAAGAATGTCTTTATGATGTCCTTGTTTTCATCCGTGAATGGATTGATTCTCAGGGCTGCCTTTGCGATGCGGCTGTTGAATTCCGGATTGACGCCCATCAGAATTCCGAATACTGTACCTATAAGCAACAGGAAGAACATGATGAAGTAAGGGGAATATACGGAATAATCCTTCAAAGTGAAGAAGACGAGCGGAATGCTGAAGATGATGAGGCAAAGAAGTCCGGAGTCGGTGGAAAGGAAGATGAGGCTGAGGACGACAAGCATGGCTGGGATGACCCATAAGGGTTTCTTCTCGTGGATGAGGAAACTGAAGAATGGCAGGGAAAGGACAAGGAATGTGGAAACGGTTTCTCTCGTATAGGACCATCCAAGCGTGAAGGATGGCGAGGCAAGTTCAAAGGAATTTTCGATGAGTAGCGCGGTGATGGTCTCCAAGGATGCGGCAATGGCAAAACAGCAATATGTCTTTGCCAGATATGGCATCGTTTCCCCTTGCCCCAGTACGGAGTTCATGATGCCGTGGATACAGGTGAGGATAAAGAAGAGAAGAAGATAGAGAATACCGGTTCTTCCGCTTCCACCGTTGATGATGGTGGATTTCAGATAGGAGATGAGGAAGATGACAAACAGGAATATGGAGGAATAAAATATCGAGCCTACTGAGAACTTTGGCCTACGAACAATCAGATAGATGATCAAGGAGATGGTAAAGGTGATGATGCCAAGAATCATGACCGTAGGTATGCCGCCGACGAAGTGTATGTCCTTGTTCGTGATGATGATGAGATAGAACATGAGTGGCAGATACCCTCTTCCGTCATCGCAGAAGAGCGGAAGAAAACAGCTTATGAAGTAAAACGGAAAAAATACCCAGACGAAATCCGTCTTGCATAGCCAACACAAAAAAGCCAAAAGGGAGACGACGATGGGAAAGAAGATGGAATTGACATACCGTGATATGCGTTCCCTGAAATGTAGTGCGTGCATGGAATTATTATATATAAAAGTTTTTTCATCTAGGTAGATTATCTTTCTTTTTCGTGTTTAAATATATGCATTGTATAAATAATATATAAATATGGAAATCATAAAAAAATCATATCTTGGAACAAATGGTCTGATGGATAGGTTCTTCACCTATCTTTCCTGCCAGCTGAAAAGACTGTTCGACTTTCTCAGACATCCGAACCCTGCGTTGAAGACATGCTATCTTCTCACCATCGTCGGAATCTGCTGCTATATCTACACCTGGATCTATAACGGATTCACCGTACCGATGGGTGGAGACTATACGCTGCAGGAGATGACCTTCCTTTTCAATGGATATGATGACTGGCATACCTTCTTCCGTACCGGACATTTCCCTACTTGGGACAGAAGCGTGTTTTTGGGTATCGACAATGTCGGCGGAAACAGCTTCTACTATCTTTTTGATCCATTCTTCCTGATTACGCTCATCTTTCCCCGTGACTGGCTTCTTGTGCTTCAAGGCATCGGCTTTGTGCCAAAGATGGTCATCGCTGGCATGTTCTTCTATTGGTATCTTTCTTCCTTCGGCTTCTCCGACAAGACAAGAAGAATCGGTGCCTTGGCTTTTGGCT
>CAVJFW010000002.1:53953-72819 GCA_963648975.1 bacterium
GGCTTCAGTGCCTATTCCTTCTCTTATCTTTGGTTCCATTTCATCGATTCCGTGGCCTTTCTGCCTCTTGTCTTCCTAGGCGTGGAAAGAATTCTGAAGGACAGGGATCCGAGAATCTTCCTCGTCGGCTTCTTTCTTAATGCCATGGCGAGCTATTTCTTCTTCGTCGAATTCATGTTCGGCGCCTTCTTCTATGCCATCTTCAGATATTTCCAGACGATAAGGACCAGGGATGCCCAACAGAATTGGGATACTCTGGGTATCGGCATACTTTCCTTCGTCGTTGCCGTGTTATTGGGATGCTTCACCTTGCTCCCTGGAATATCCATCGCCAACCAGATGCCACGTGTCTCCTCGGCAAGCTATCTGGAGAGCTTCTTCTCGGCTGAAGGATTCAAGGCAAAACTGGATGCCTTGTTCACCTTCACCGGCAGCACCAAGCATAATCAGGTTACCCCACTTCTCAACTTCCTGTTCATGTATGACGGCTGCTATTATTCCAATCTTCTCAACGTCTATTGGTATGACAATCTTGTCGCCGGATTATATGCGACGACTCCGATGCTTCTCATGTTCTTCACCTCCCTTGTCGATTCCATCAGGCAGAAGAAATGGTCTCATTTGATTGGCCTAGCCCTTACCTTGCTTCTGATCTTCACCCCATTGGGCTTCTATCTGTTTTCCGGTTTTACCGTCGCCTATGCGAGATACTTCATCATTCCGATTGCCTGGATGATCGTCTATGACTGCAGGGCAATCGAAAGGAGAAGGGAGATACCAAGGTCGTATCTTGACCTGTCTTTCGTCATCACCCTGATTCTCATGGCCGTATCCTGCTTTTTGATGATTTATGAAGTCAACCTCAATCCGGGCAATTTCTCCGGTTCCGAATGGGACTACAAGATGTTCCTGATCCCGGCCAGTGTGGCCTGGACTGTGGTCTGCTATTTCTTCCTCAGACATTTCTTCCATAAGAGAAGGTTCTCGAAGGCCATCTTCATCCTTTCCGGCATCGACATCATCGTCATGGCAAATCTCACCATCCAGATGCAGGGACTTTCCTCCGCCAGTCAGAATTCTTCCATCTCGACGGAGACTGAAATTGTCCAGATGCTCAAGGAAAACGAGAACAACGATGATTATTATCGTATCTACAACACTTCCGCAAACAGGGGAAACATCAATCTTTCCTTAAGGGAAGGCTATCAGGGATTAGGCGCATTCCATTCCGTTTATTCCTATCAGACGCAGAATTTCCTCGACAGAAGCAGGATTCCTTATACCTATCACAACTGGTCCATGGGTATCCACAACAGGAGATACAACCTCGAGACCTTCCTCGGAACGAAATATTATCTTGTCGACAGGGTCGATCCGACCTACATCAATGACAGGGAAAACTATACACATCTCGGTACGCCAAGGTCATATCCGTATAACCAGGAAAATGCCTGGGTAAGCGACTACGACATTCCTTATGGCTACAAGGATGTGACGACACTTTCCACCGATGAGATGAAGGCATTGAATGTCAGTTATTCCTCGGAGCTGATTGATTATCTTAAGTCGGACAAGTGCAACAAATCACTATATGTCAACATGAACTTCGTCGATTTTGCCTTTGCCTATGATCAGGTCATCAACGAATATTGGCTTGGATCAAGCAATTATGATGCGGATGAACCGAACTATAACCTCTATGAGGATGAAAACGAATATCCGCTTCTCAGGGCAGCCATGCTTCCGGATTCGGATTATCAGTATTTCCTCAAACAAGGAAAATACAATGCCGGAACCTATACGGTCAACGGACACACGATATATATTGAGGAATCCTCCAAGTCGTTGGCAGGAAAGGCAGCAACGTTCCGTGCTTCCCAGAGAACGTACAACAAATATCGTGAAGGAAGTGGCGGCGCCATCCAGATCTATTCCGAAAATGATACATGGGCCAGCCGCTTCAAGGTGACTTTGTATTCCTCCAACTGGCCGGCGACCGATTCCACGCCATCTGGCGAATATGCCGTCTGCGATCCTGAAAATCCGTATGACACATCCTGCAGTGAGGAATATCAGAAGACACATCCTTGGGAATATGCAAACGGAATCAATGAAGGTGACACGGTAATTGAACATAAGACCGGCATGACACTTCCGCTTCTTTACAATTCCAAGATTCTCATCACGCCGGTTGACAACAAGGGAAATGTCTCACCGATCATGCCTGAGGCGGATCCGAGTGATCCGACAAGCGGTGGATACATCTCCATCAACAGCAACCAGGACATCGAATGGAGATTCTTTGACAAGGATGGAAAGGTCATCAGCTTTGCCAGGCATTCCTATGCCGAATACAAGCAGGCCCATGGCTATTATGTCGACAGACCTGTCTATAAGATCCTTGGCATCATCAAGTCCGGCAGCAAGGATGATCCGGTCATCTATAGGTCTCCGACCATCTATGTCCAGAGGAACAAGGACTATCAGCAGGCCATCGACAAACTGAAGGAAGAGCCGGTGACCATACTGGAAAGAAGTGATGATGAGGTCACATTCAGCACGAACTATTCCAAGGACAAGTTCGTCGTACTGAACTATCCTGTCTCCGACGGATGGAATCTCCATGAGATAAAGAATGGAAAGAAGGAGAAGGTCAAGACATATAAGGCACAGGGTGGATTCATTTCCTTTGAGGGACTTGCCGGGGAACACAAATATGTCCTCAGCTACAGTTCACCGAACCTGAAGGCTGGAATATTCCTGACTTCAATCGGCCTGTTCATCACTTTCCTTGCCCTCGTCTACTTCACCAAGAGAAACAAATACCGTCATCAGTTCGATGATGAGAAATCGCTGGAAAAGAGAGTCAGCAAGGCTCTCAGAAAGGAAAAAGAGGATTATGTCAACTTCGAAAACGAAATCAGATAAGAATGTCTGCTATTTTCAGTCTGGTGGACCGACTGCAGTCATCAATGCGACTTTCAAGGGACTTTTCGATGCCTATCTGAAAGACGAGGAAAAAGGTAAGTTCTTTGTTTCACCTTATGGTCTGAGCGGGTTGCTGGATGACAGGCTTATCGAGGTGAAGAAGGATGATCTTCCCGAGCTGGAATTCCGTCCTGGTTCCTATTGGGGTTCCTTGAGAAGAAAACTTCCTCTCGACAGTCAGGACCCTGTGGCCAGAACCTTGATGGAAAACATCAGGAAGAATCATATCGGATATGTCTTCGTCAATGGCGGAAATGATTCCATGAACACGGCCTATCGCATCTCCGAATATGCCAAGGACTATGACATGGACATCAAGGTCATCGGCATTCCCAAGACCATAGACAATGACTTATATGGCTGTGACCATACGCCGGGATTCGGCACGGCAGCCAAGTTCGTCGCCAATTGCGTCATCTCCACCTCCATCGATGACAAGACATATGACAAGGGAAGAGTCAACATCATCGAGACGATGGGAAGAGACTCCGGATTTGTTGCCGCAAGTGCAATTCTTGCCTCACTGAAAGGGGAAAAACCGGATTATATCTTCGTTCCGGAAGTTCCTTTCTCGGTTTCAGCCTTCCTTGAGAAGGTGAAAGCCACCTATGAGAAGAAGAAAAGATGCCTTGTCGTCGTCTCTGAGGGTATACGTGATGACAAAGGCGTCTTGATCGCCTCTGATTCTTCCGTCAAGGATGCCTTCAACAACGCTGCCGTCGGCGGAGTCGGTAAATATCTTTCCGCCCTTGTGGCAAACGAAGGCATGAAGACCCGTGGCATCGAGCTTTCCGTCCTTAACCGTTCCAGCGGATTCCTTCCGTCCCTGACGGACATCCATGAATCGGAAATGGTCTCCAACAAGGCTTATCAACTGGCCAAGAAGGGCTATACCGGATATATGGTCAGCCTGGGAAGAAAAGATGGCGGGAAATATGCGCCAAAGTACGGAATGATCAAATTGGAAGAGGTGTCTGACAGATTTGTCACCTTGCCGAAGAAATATATCAACAAGGCTGGCGACAACATCAATCCTTCCTATATTGATTATGTTGCTCCACTCATCAGGGGAAATGCCATTGCCATGGACAAGGATGGCTTATTGAAACTTTGATTTCCGTCTGTCGTTCCATATGAGGTGATTTTTGACATGAAAGAAAACTATAAGGATTTCATAGTCGTCAAGGGTGCAAGGGAAAACAACCTGAAGAATATCGACATAAAGATTCCAAAGGATTCCCTGGTGGTCTTTTCCGGTGTATCCGGAAGCGGAAAATCGACCTTGGCCTTCGATACCATCTTTGCCGAAGGACAGAGAAGATATGTCGAATCGCTCTCTTCATATGCCCGTATGTTCCTCGGCGACTTCTCCAAACCGGATGTGGATAGCATAGACGGACTTTCTCCGGCCATTTCCATCGACCAGAAGACGACCTCCCACAATCCCCGTTCCACTGTCGGAACAGTAACGGAAATATATGATTACCTGAGACTGCTTTATGCAAGAATCGGTGTCGCCTATTGTCCGCATCATCATATACCGATCCAGGCCAGTTCCCTCCAGCAGATCGTCAATGCCATCCTGGCAAATCCAATGGGGAGCAAACTGACCATCTATGCACCGGTTGTACAGAATGAAAAGGGAACTCATCTTCAGACGATGGAGAAATTCTTCTCTGCCGGTTTCACGAGAGCCAGGATCGATGGTCAGGAACTGAAGAGATATGACAAGGTTCCCACCTTGGACAAGAATCTCAAGCATACCATATCCTTTGCCATCGACAGGCTTCTCCTCTCTGAGGAAAACAAGAACCGTCTTTTTGATTCTCTCAGGACTGCACTTGATTACGCAAACGGATATGTCAGCATCGACGTAAATGGTACCGAGACTCTTTACAGTGAACATCAGTCCTGTCCGGAATGCGGTTTTTCCGTTCCTCAACTGGAACCGAGGCTATTCTCATTCAATAATCCGATTGGATGCTGTCCTGATTGTCATGGTCTTGGTGTGACGATAGAGGCTGACCCAGACCTGATGATTGCCGATCCTACGAAATCCATCGAGGATGGTGCACTCGCCTGTCTTCCGAAACATAACCATGACACCATCGAATGGAATGATTTCTATGCCGTATTGGATAAATATAAGATTTCAATCAAGACACCTTTCAACAAACTCTCCCAGCGTCAGAAGGATATCATCATCTATGGACCGGATGAACCGGTGTGTTATATCTACACCTCCTCCAACGGTTCCAAGATAAAGAAAACGGTGACGGAAGGTCTCAAGGGTAGAATCGACAGACTTTACAATACGACGAAATCAGAATGGATGAAGCAGTGGTATGGTTCCTTCATGTCCGAAAGGCAGTGTACCACCTGCCATGGAGCAAGGCTCAACGAGCAGGTTCTTTCCATCCAGGTGAACGGAAAGAACATCGACGAACTTTGCAGAATGTCGCTTGAGGAAATCTATCAGTTCTTCCTCGGCATCAGATTGACTGAGGTCCAGCATAAAATCGCAGACCTGGTCATCAATGAGATAAAGAACAGACTTAAGTTTCTCATTGATGTCGGTCTTGATTATCTGACGCTTTCAAGAGAGGCAAGCACGCTTTCGGGTGGTGAAAGTCAGAGAATCCGCCTTGCCACCCAGATCGGATCCAAGCTTACCGGTGTCCTCTATGTTCTTGATGAACCTTCCATCGGTCTCCATCAGAGAGACAACGACAAACTGATCCACACGCTGAAGGAAATGAGGGATCTTGGAAATTCCCTCATCGTCGTCGAACATGACGAGGATACGATTCTTGCTGCCGATCATGTCGTGGACATCGGACCAGGTGCAGGTGAACATGGCGGAAGCATCATCTTCAGCGGAACGCCTGCCGAACTTCTGAAGAATGAGGAATCCCTCACAGCTGCCTATCTTTCCGGGAAAAAGATGATTTCGATGCCATCCATGGTAAGAAACTACACCAAGACATTGACCATCCATGGTGCACATTGCCACAACCTGAAGAACATCGACGTTCATATTCCTCTTGGATGCCTTACCTGTGTCACCGGTGTCTCCGGAAGCGGAAAATCATCCTTGATTGACGAATGCCTATATAAGACGGTCAGAAGCGAGCTCGGACTGAAATCCGACAGGGGTGAATGTGATTCAATCGAGAACCTGAAACTGATTTCCAAGGTGATCAATGTCTCCCAGGAACCGATTGGAAGAACACCAAGAAGCAATCCGGCAACCTATATAAAGGTATTTGATGACATACGTGAACTCTTTGCCTCGACCAAGGAAGCTAGGATCAAGGGCATGGACAAATCCATGTTCTCCTTCAATGTCAAAGGTGGCAGATGTGAAGCCTGTCAGGGTGATGGCGTCAAGAGAATCAGCATGAACTTCCTTCCGGATGTCTATGTCGAATGTGATGTCTGTCATGGGAAAAGATATTCCGATGACGTCCTTTCCATCCTCTACAAGGGAAAGTCCATCTCTGATGTCCTTGACATGAGAGCGGAAGAAGCCTTGGAATTCTTCTCAAGCATTCCGTCCATAAAGAAGAAGCTTCAGACCCTGGTCGATGTCGGCTTGGGATATATGAAGCTAGGTCAGTCCTCTCCGACCATCTCCGGCGGTGAGGCACAGAGAGTCAAACTTGCCTATGAGTTGGAAAAGAGCAGTGACGGACATACTCTCTACATCCTTGATGAGCCGACGACCGGACTTCATCCCTATGACATCGATAAGCTCGTCCATGTCCTTAACCGTCTTGCCGACTTGGGAAACACTGTTGTCGTCATCGAACATAACCTTGATGTCATCAAGTGTGCCGACTATGTCGTTGACTTAGGCCCTGAAGGTGGAGACAGAGGCGGAAATCTTGTCTTTGAGGGAACCGTCAGCAAGCTTCTCGAATGCAAGGAATCCTATACTGGATACTACCTGAAGAAGGAACTCGAAAAGCAGAAATATCAGAAGTGAACCGATATGGCTTTGACATAGTCAGGGCCATATTTTTTCCTTTTGCGTCGGTTTTATGACAGTTTTTACATTGCAGTGAAAAAAGAAAACCATCTTTTGATATAATGTAACCTATAAAAACGAGGGCTTTGTCATGCTTACAAATCTAGAATTAGCCAACCATTTCGGTTTCAACATCATCAATGGTGACCTGAATGCACTTCATCGTCAGGTGAAGGTTGCCAAACTGGATCGACCCGGTGTCGAACTTCTTGGCATTTTCCATTTCCATGAAAAGGAAAGAATCATGCTGATCGGAAACAAGGAAATGGCTCTGATCAACGATTCCGACCCGGAATTCATCTATCACAACTGTCTGAAGATCTTTGCCCCCGAATGCCCCTGCATCATCATCACGCAGGGTAACCAATGCCCAGAACCGGTCCTGAGAGCCGCAAAGGAAACCAATGCCCCGCTTTTCTCCTCCAACCAGGATACCTCGACGCTTTCATCCGATATGTATGTCTATCTTTCCGAAGCCCTGGCCCCGAAGACGGCCGTTCATGCCGTTCTGATGGAAATCTATGGTATCGGTGTATTGCTTTTAGGTGAATCCGGCATCGGTAAAAGTGAAATTTCCCTCGACCTCATCAGGAAAGGCCACCGAATCATCGCTGATGACAGGGTGGACATCTCCAATGTCAGAGGCCATCTCATCGGTACCTGTCCGGAGAGCATTTCCGGCATGATGGAAGTCAGAGGTATCGGCATCATCAACGTCGAAAGAATGTTCGGCGTCAATTCCCTTGCCGAAAAGAGCAGAATCCGTCTTGTCATCAATCTCGTCCCATTCAAGAAGGATGAGCCATTGGAAAGAATTGGCATGAAGACGGACCAGTTCGAGATCCTCGGAGAAAACGTTCCGATGATCAAACTGCCGGTCTCTGCCGCAAGAAGCATGTCTGAGATCATCGAGACCGCCGTCACAAACTACAAACTCAAGGACTATGGCTATGATACCGGCTATGAGTTCCAGAAGAGACTCAGCGAGCTTCATCAGAGAGCCAGAAGACAGAAGCTCGGCGATACCTCCGCGCTCAATGCCTTGGCTACCATGCAGAATATCTCCCCAACCGACAAGCTCAACCATGAACCATATCCAAAGATGGAGAGTGACGTGGTCACTCCAAAGAAGGATGACTAAATGAATTCCCTGGCTTATGTGAATGGATTCCCCACATCCCATCCTGTCGTCCGTTTCTACGCCCTGTTCATCCTGGCGGGAGCCGGACTTGCCTTCTTCTTATCCAACTATCGTGCCAGAAAGGCTGGATATAACTGGAATTTCTTCGATACCGTCTTCATCATCGCTTTCCCGATGGGCATCGTTGGTGCCCGAATTTGGTATGTCATCGCATCCTGGAGTGCGGAATTCCTTCCGGTGTTCAAAAGCTCCGGATTCTGGCAGGGATTGGGAAATGCCCTTGCCGTATGGAACGGAGGACTGGCCATTCAGGGTGGCGTCATACTAGGCGTCATATCCGGTGTGCTTGTCGTATTCTTCAGAAGAAAAGGTGTTTCCATCCTTCAGGCGATGGATTTTGCCGTCCCGACCATCTTCGTCGCCCAGATGTTCGGTAGATGGGGCAATTTCTTCAATCAGGAGGTCTTCGGACATGCCGTGTCTTTGGAAGCCTGGAACTTCCTACCTTCCTTCATCACTGAAAACATGCAGAACGGAGCTGACATGATGCTCTCCGGCGTGAAGCTTCCTTCCGATAGCATCGCCGCACCTTTGTTTTTGGTCGAGGGTGTCGTCAACATCCTCTTCTATTTCATCCTGACGCAGGGAATTCCTGCCTTGGAAAGAAAGAAATATGTCAATGGTGACCAGGCTTTCGGCTATTTCATCGCCTATGGCATCATCCGTGCCATATTGGAACCCTTGAGAAACCCGGCCTTCATCATGGGAACTGATTCTGCTTCATCCTCAAAGGGAAGTTACAAGTCCTTCATCATGGCTATTGCCTTCATCATCATCGGCGCTCTGTTGATCATCGGAAATCATATCCTTTATCATCTATCGGAAAAGCATCATTTTGACAATGCCCCATTCATCAAGGGTCTTTATCTTCAGGAACTTGTCACCGTCGAGGTGAAGGAAGATGAGAGAAAGGTCCAGGTAGAAGAAAAGAGTGAGTCGGACATGGATCTTGCCAAGCTGAGACAGATTCAGGATAGGATGGAGAAAAATGGAAAAGAATGAAGTGGCCATCATCGGCATGGGACCGGGTGGCGTGTCTGCCGCCATCTACCTGAAGAGATTTGGCATGGCACCATATTGCCTTGAAAAGGAACTCATCGGCGGAAAGGTCAACAAGACCGAGAAAATCGAGAACTATGCCGGCATACCCTCCATCGAGGGACCAAGACTGGGCATGACTCTTGAAAGCCAGCTGAATGCCTTTGACATCGACGTCGTATATAAGGAAGTGAAGTCTCTTTCAGTGAATGAAGACGGGAGCTTTCATCTTGTCTATGGAAAGAACAATGAAAAGGATTTTCCTTATGTCATTCTTTCCAACGGATTGGGTGAGAAGCCTTTTGCGATTCCAGGAGAAGAGAAATTCCATAAGAAAGGAATCTCCCGTTGTGCCATCTGCGACGGACCATTATATAAAGGAAAGGATGTTGCCGTCATCGGCGGAGGAAATGCCGCCTTTGAGGAAGCCATTTACCTTTCCGGTATCTGCAACAGGGTCTATCTCATCGCCAGAAGAAATGAATATCGTGCCCAGGAAAGCGTCGTGAGAAAATTTCTTTCCATGAAGAACGTCATGCTTCTTTCTCCCTATGAGGCCGTTTCCTGTGATGGAGAAAAGTCCATCTCGTCCCTGAAAGTCAGAAACAGGGAAAACGGCGAAGAAAAAAATCTTTCCATCGATGGACTCTTCCTTTATGTCGGAGAGGTGGCTGTGTCATCCTTTGTCAACATTCCATCCATCATGGATGAGAACGGATATTTCCTTACGGATGAAAACCGGATGACTGCCATCAAGGGACTTTATGCCATCGGAGACTGCAGGAAGAATCCGTTGAGACAGGTTGCCGTTGCCGTCAGCGATGGTGCGCTGGCTGCAAATCATATTCATGACGACTATAGGAGAAATTCCTGACCATGGCCGAAAAGACACTCTCGTTTGCCAGGAAGATCAAGGAAGAACTGACGACCAACCAGTATACGGTCGAGGAAAAGAAATTCATTCTTTCCGGATTCGTCCGCAATGGCGGGGTCCTTTCCGGTGGTTTCTTCGGCAAGAGCGTCAGTCTTGAGCTCCACACGGAAGATGCCTTGATTGCCAAGTTCATCTATGCATGTCTCAAGGAATGCTATAACCTTTCTCCGGAAATACAGTATGAGAAGGTGTCCCGCTTCGGAAGGGGACTGGTCTATCTTGTTTCCGCAAGTGATGACAGGATTACCTCCATCATGGAGGAACTGGAAATCCTTGAGGACGGATATGTCCGTATTCCACCCAAGGAAGGCCTTCTGAGAAAGAACCTGAAATATCTTCTCATCGGCTGCTTCCTTGCCAATGGATCGGTGAACAATCCGAATTCCACCAAGACATCCTATTTTGCTGAGATGGCCTTCTCGGACAAGAATGATGCCATGGTCATAAAACACAAGCTTGATTCCTTCAAGGACGAAAAAACCATGTCGTTCAAGTATATCCTCAGAAGGGAAAAACATGTTCTCTATCTGAAGAAGTCGGATCAGATTGCCGTCTTCCTTTCCTATCTTGGGGCCACTGAATCCATGTTCGAGTTCGAAAATGCACGAATGATAAAGGACGACAGCAACACCATCAACCGTCTGAACATCTGCGATGCCGCCAACTACTCCAAGACCAGGGCGACCTGCGAGAAGGATCTTCATGCCATCGATGTCTTCCTGAAGGTGAGAAGGCTTGAGTTCCTCGATGAGAAGACAAAAACCGTCATCATGGCAAGAAGAAAGCTGACGGAAGCCAACTATAGGGAACTGGCGGAATATATCAACGAGAATGAGAATCTGGCCATCACCAAATCCGGTGTCGTGCATATTCTCCGCAATATCCGTGAGGCGGCTGAGGAAATAGAGAAGAATCAAATCACAAAATAGGTATGCGCCTGCGCAAACTACGCATGGCTGTGCATACCTTTTTTCTATCAAAATAGCGAAAATATCGATAAATCATTAAAAAATCAAGCTAATTTCGAAGAAAATATGCAATAAAATGAACAATACGCACGCAAAAGAGGCTGAAAACAATGCAAGTGCGCTACAAAGTGCCAGGTATGCGCTTTCGGCCACAAAAAACCAAAAAAAATGAAAAAAATACCTTTATTTTTATATTTCAGTGGGTATAATAATGGGCGTACTAGGAGGACATATTAAAATGTCAGTTAAAGTAGCTATTAACGGTTTCGGTCGTATTGGTCGTTTGGCTTTCAGACAGATGTTCGGCGCTGAAGGTTATGAAGTTGTCGCCATCAATGATCTCACCAGCCCAAAGATGTTGGCCAACTTATTGAAATATGATACTGCACAGGGTGGCTATGCCGGTCACATCGGTGAGGCAAAGCACACTGTCTCTTCCAAGGAGCCAATCTTCGAGGAAGATGGCAAGACTGTCAAGGTTCCAGGTTCCATCACTGTCGATGGCAAGGAAATCACCATCTATGCCCAGCCAAAGGCAAATCTCCTTCCATGGGGTCAGATCGGTGTCGATGTCGTTCTCGAATGCACTGGTTTCTATTGCTCCAAGGATAAGGCCATGGCTCATGTTGAAGCAGGTGCCAAGAAGGTCGTCATCTCCGCTCCAGCCGGCAAGGACTTGAAGACCATCGTCTTCTCCGTCAACGAAAAGACCCTTACAAAGGATGATCAGGTCATCTCTGCTGCTTCCTGCACCACCAACTGCTTAGCCCCAATGGCCAAGGCTCTCAATGATGCATTCCCGATCCAGTCTGGTATCATGACCACTGTCCACGCCTACACTGGCGATCAGATGATTCTTGATGGCCCACAGAGAAAGGGCGATTTACGCCGTGCCAGAGCTGGTGCCGCCAACATCGTTCCAAACTCCACTGGTGCTGCCAAGGCCATCGGTCTTGTCATCCCTGAACTCAATGGCAAGCTCATCGGCTCTGCCCAGAGAGTCCCAGTCACCACTGGTTCCACCACTATCCTTGTCGCTGTCGTCAAGGGTGAAGATGTCACTCCAGAAGCTATCAATGCCGCTATGAAGGCTCAGTCCAGCGCTTCCTTCGGCTACAACGAAGATCCAATCGTCTCTTCCGATGTCATCGGCATGAAGTATGGTTCCCTCTTCGATGCCACCCAGACCATGGTCACCAAGATTGCCGACGGTCTCTTCCAGGTCCAGGTTGTCTCTTGGTATGACAATGAGAACTCCTACACTTCTCAGATGGTCCGTACCATCAAGTACTTTGCTGAACTTGCCTAATCTCCGTTAAGAAATTAGGGTAGCTCATTTCGTAAATCAACACGGAAAGCGCCCAGCAATGGGCGCTTTCTTATATTTAAAAGGAGAAAAACATGAAAAAAACAGTTTTGGATATCGCCGTTTCCGGCAAAACCGTCCTTGTCCGTGTCGACTTCAACGTTCCTCACAAGGGTGAGGTCATCACTGATGACAACCGTATCGTCGGAGCCATCCCGACCATCGCCGAACTTCTCAAGAAGGGCGCAAAGGTTGTCTTGATGTCTCATCTTGGCAAGGTTGCCTGGAAGAAGCTCAAGAAGGGCGAAGCCACCCAGGAAGACATCGACAAGCAGATGAAGAAGAATGACCTTTCCATCGTTGTCACCACCCTCAAGAAATATCTTGATGAGGCAATGGGCAAGGATGTCAAGGTTTCCTTCTGCAAGGATACCCATGGTGAAGGACTCAAGGCTGCCGTTGCCACTTTGGCTGACGGAGATGTTCTTGTTATGCAGAATACCCGTTATGAAGCCGGTGAAGAAAAGAATGATTCCGCTCTTGCCAAGGAATGGGCTTCCTTGGGTGATGCCTTCGTCATGGATGCCTTCGGTTCTGCCCACAGAGCCCATGCTTCCACCTATGGTATTCCGGATGAGATGAAGAAGGATGGCAAGGAAACTGCTGTCGGCTTCCTCATGGAAAAGGAAATCAATGCCCTTGGAAGATGCGTCACTCCAAAGGATGATGAACGTCCATATATCGCCATCTTGGGTGGTGCCAAGGTCTCTTCCAAGATCGAGGTCATCGATTCCCTTCTCAAGAAGTGCGACAAGATCCTCATCGGTGGTGGTATGTCCTATACCTTCAAGAAGGCTGTCTTCGGAAACAAGGTCGGAAAGTCCCTTTGCGAAGATGATCAGCTTGAATATGCCAAGAAGTGCTATGAAACCGGAAAAATCGTTCTTCCGGTCGATAATGTCCTTGCCAAGGGTCTGAATTTCGATGACCTCTCTGCCAAGGCCGAGGAAATCAAGCCGTTGGAAGACAACAGTGTCGACTTCCCGGATGATTTCGAAGGTGCCGACATCGGTCCAAAGACCATCAAGCTCTATGCCGACATCATCAAGAACGGAAAGACCATTTTCTGGAACGGACCTATGGGAGTCTTCGAAAATGATGATCTCCAGGCCGGTACCAAGGCTGTCTGCCAGGCATGTGCCGATGCCACCAAGAACGGAGCCTTCACCGTCATCGGTGGTGGTGACTCCGCCGCTGCTGCCAAGAAGTTTGGCTATTCCAAGGAATTCAGCCATGTCTCCACTGGTGGTGGTGCTTCCCTCGAACTCATCCAGTTCGACGGAAATCTCCCAGGAATCGTTGTCATCGAGGATAAGTAAACCATGTCCAGAAAAAAGTTTTTGATGGGCAACTGGAAAATGAACCATACCATCGAGGAAGCAAACCAGTTCTGTGAGGATGTGAAGGACGCTTCCTTGGTCAAGATTGCCCGTAGCAAAGGTGTCATGCTTGGTGTCGCACCATCCTTCCTTGCTTTGGCTGCCGTCAAGAAGCATGCCCATGGCCTTATCGTTGCATCCCAGGATTGCCACTATATGGATCATGGTGCCTATACTTCCAACGTCTCTGCCTCCATGCTCAAGGAAATCGATGTCAATTGGTCCATCATCGGACATTCCGAAAGAAGAACCTATGAAGGAGAGACTTCCTTCGTCTGCAATCAGAAAATCAAGACTTTGATCAAGAACAACATGCACGTCATCTATTGTGTTGGCGAGACCGCCAAGGAATATGATGCCGGCATCACCAAGGATGTCATCCGTGAACAGGTCGTCACCGGCCTCATGAATCTTTCCAAGGATGATATGCCATATGTTGTCCTTGCCTATGAACCAGTCTGGTCCATCGGCACGGGAAAGAATGCATCCGTCGAAATCGCCGAGGACATCTGCGCCTATATCCGCGGACTTATCGGTGAGCTCTTCGGAAAGGTCGCATCCCAGAAAGTCCAGATCCTCTATGGAGGAAGCGTCAAGCCGAACAACATCCACGACTATCTTCAGGCTGAAGATGTCGATGGTGCCCTTGTCGGCGGTGCCAGCCTCAAGAGTGAGTCCTTCAAGGAACTTTTGGAGAACATCTAAACATCTTATTGGCCATCCCTCGTTCGGGGTGGCCTTTGTTTTGTCTGAAAACTATGGACAGTTGTCTGAAAACCGCTATAATGATTTCACTTAGGAGGAAAAACAAATGGAACAATTTTCTTTTGATGATAAAGCAAGAAAACATGCAAGTCCGATACCTGACCAAAATCGAAAGTCAGCATCGTTATCCCTTGTGAAGGTATATCTGTGGTTTGCCATAGGCCTTCTTGTCACAGGTGTCATTGCTCTTGCCTTGCCGATGATTCTTGCCAGCGTGATGACGGAGAAGAATGAGGATACGGTTGCGAGCGTCTATATTGTCATGATGGTCGTATCCATAATCGCCTTGCTTCCATCCATGATCATCGTCCATATCCAGGGATTCAGGAAGAACAAGGTGATGATGCTTATCGGATATTTCATCTATGCTGTTGCGATGGGTGTCCTGCTGTCAGCGGTATTCCTTGCCTTTGCCGGAACGGAAGCCGGCATACAGACTCTCTCCATCGCCTTCTTCGTCACGGGTGGAATCTTCTTCTTATGTGGACTCTTCGGTGCATTGACCAAGAAACATGACCTCAAGCTCGTCTATCCGGTCCTGTTCTCCATCGTCCTTGGCATCGCCGCCATCTCTCTTGTCAATGTATTCCTGGGTTCATCCCTTGTCTATTGGGTCGCGGACTTCATCCTGTTTGCCGTGATGATCGTCGTGGTCATGCTCGACATGCACAACATTCATAAGATTGCCGACTCCGGCGCGTTCGATGACAGCACCAATCTTGCCATCTATTGTGCCTTCAACTTATATACGGACTTCATCTGGATCTTCATCAAGATTGCATATTACATCGCCCTGTTCGGCAGGAAAAAGTGATTTATCAGCCAGAATCGACGTGGTTCTGGCTTTTTCCATGATGGAATTCGGATTGGTGCATACAAAAAGAAAAAAAGTTTTGACATGACATTTGCGGTAGCGTATAATGAGCAAGTCATGTTTTCGGGCTAGGCCCGCTCTTTTTATGGGAAGAGCTGGAAACACCCGGGGATGTGGATAGGTAATTTATTAAAAAATCCGGAGGGAAGAAAATGCCTACTATTAATCAGTTAGTCAGAAAAGAGAGACAGAACCCACTTTATAAGTCCAAGGCTCCGGCTCTCGGCAAGAGATTCGATTCTCTTAACAAGAAGGAGAAGTCCATCGCTGCTCCTCAGAAGAAGGGTGTTTGCACCCGTGTCGGTACGATGACTCCGAAGAAGCCAAACTCTGCTGCCCGTAAGTACGCCAGAGTCAGACTCTCCAACGGCTATGAAGTTACCGCCTATATCGGTGGTGAAGGTCATAACCTTCAGGAGCACAAGGTTGTCTTGATCCGTGGTGGCCGTGTCCGCGACCTTCCAGGTGTCAGATACCACATCGTCCGTGGCGCCATGGAATGCTTTGGCGTCGAGAACCGTAAGCAGGGTAGATCCTTATACGGTACCAAGAAAGATGGAAGCATCCAGAAGAAGTAAGGAGTAAAGACAATGCCTAGAAAGAACGGTTCAGTTGAAAAAAGAGATGTTTTACCAGATCCAATCTATAACTCCAAATTGGTTACCAGATTGATCAACCGCATCATGCTCGATGGTAAGAAGGGCACCGCCCAGACCATTCTCTATGGTGCTTTCGAAAAGGTCGAAAAGAAGACCGGCAAGCCAGCCATCGAAGTCTTCGAGATTGCTTTGGGCAACATCATGCCTGAAGTTGAACTCAAGGCCAGAAGAGTTGGTGCTTCCAACTATCAGGTTCCTGTTGAAGTCGCCCCAGAAAGAAAGGTCACTTTGGGCCTTCGCTGGTTGGTTACCTTCTCCCGTTTACGTAACGAGAAGACCATGACCGACAAGCTCGCCGGCGAAATCATCGACGCAGCCAATGGTACTGGTGGCGCAGTCAAGCGTAAGGAAGATATGCACAAGACTGCTCAGGCTAACCAGGCCTATGCCCACTATCGTTGGTAATTGACGAGACGACAAAAAACCATTAAAAGGAGAAAATTAGCCTATGGCAATGGATAACGACCAGGCGATGGTAGCCAAGTACGAAGCTACTCCGCTTGAAAAAGTCAGAAACATCGGTATCATGGCTCACATCGATGCCGGTAAGACCACGACTAGTGAGCGTATTCTCTTCTACACAGGTAAGACCCATAAGATCGGTGAAACCCATGACGGTGCTTCCGCAATGGACTTCAACGAACAGGAACAGAAGCGTGGTATCACCATTTATTCTGCTGCTACAACCTGTATGTGGAAGGACTATCGTATCAACTTGATCGACACTCCTGGCCACGTCGATTTCACCGCTGAGGTCGAAAGATCTCTCCGTGTTCTCGATGGTGCTGTCTGTGTTCTCGATGGTAAGAACGGTGTTGAACCTCAGACTGAAACCGTTTGGAGACAGGCTGACAAATACAACGTTCCTAGAATCGTCTTCGTCAACAAACTTGATGCCACTGGTGCAGACTATGAAATGTCTGTTGCCTCCATCAAGGAAAGATTGGGTGCCAATGGTGTTGCCATCGCTTACCCAGTCGGTATCTCCCAGACTCTCTTGGGCCTCATCGACTTGGTCGAAATGAAGGCTTGGTTATGGGATCACGATCCAAAGAAGTCTGAACAGATGCAGCCAAACATCGTCGATCTTGACAGCCCACTTCTTGCTGACTATCAGCATGATGTCGAGCAGGCCAAGGTCTATCATCAGATCATGATTGAGGCACTTGCCAACAATGATGATACCTTGATGGAAAAGCTTCTCATGGAAGAAGCTCCAACAGTCGAGGAAATCAAGGCCGCCATCCGTAAGGAAGTCATCGCCGGCCAGATCTTCCCGACCATCCCAGGTTCTGCCTACAAGAACAAGGGCGTCCAGTATGTCCTTGATGCCGTCCGCGATTATCTGCCATCCCCATTGGATGTTCCAAATCCAGTCGCTCACGACAAGGAAGGAAAGGAAGTTGTCCTCTCCGTCGATCCAAAGTCTCCATTCGTCGCTTTGGCCTTCAAGCTCACAACCGACCAGTTTGGTACACTTTGCTTCTTCAGAATCTATTCCGGTACCGTCAAGTCCGGTTCCTATGTCTACAACGTCCGTAAGGGCGTCAAGGAAAGAGTTTCCCGTCTTGAATTGGTCAATGCCGATTCCCACGAGAACATCACTGAGGCCAAGGCCGGTGAAATCGCCGCTGCCGTCGGCTTCCAGTCTACCAGAACCGGTGATACCCTCGTCGGCGATGGTGATCCACAGGTCCAGCTCGAGTCCATCAAGTTCCAGGAACCAGTCATCTCTGAGGCCATTGAGCCAGTCAAGAAGGGTGACCAGGATAAGATGGCATCCTTGCTCGTCAAGTTCACTGAGGAAGATCCAACCTTCCATTATTACACTGATCAGGAAACCGGTCAGGGCATCATCGCCGGTGTCGGCGAACTTCAGTTGGATGTCAACGTCACCCGTCTGAAGAATGACTTCGGCATCGAAACCAGAGTCGGTGCTCCGCAGGTTGCCTATCGTGAAACCATCGAGCAGGCCGCTGAGTGCGAAGGTAAGTACATCAAGCAGTCCGGTGGTCATGGTCAGTATGGTCATGTCGTCTTCAAGATGGAACCAAATACCGGCAAGGGCAACGAAATCTCCGAAGCCATCACCGGTGGTGCCATTCCAAAGGAATTCATCAAGCCATCAATCGATGGTCTCAATGACGCCTTCAACCATGGTATGGTTGCCGGTTATCCGGTCATCGATGTCAAGGCTACCTTGATCTATGGTTCCTATCATGATGTCGACTCCTCCGAAGCCGCCTATAAGCTTGCTTCCCAGGAAGCCTTGAAGGTTGCCGCCAAGAAGTGCCGCCCGATCATCCTTGAACCAATCGTCAAGGCTGAAATCACTACACCTCTTGATTATGTCGGTACCGTCATGGGCGATGTCTCTTCCCGCCGTGGTATGGTCGAAGGTATGGTCCAGAAGGCCAATGCCCAGGTCATCACTGCAAAGATTCCGCTTGCCAATATGTTCGGTTATATCTCTGACCTCCGTGCCATGACACAGGGTAGAGGTATCTACAGCATGGAATTCTCCAATTATCAGAAAGTTCCATCATCCGTTCAGGAAGAAATCATCAAGAAGAGAGGTTAAACACTCCTCTCTTCTTGAAAATAAAAATCAAAAAGTGTATAGTCATTTAGAATCTAATTTGGAGGAAATTTAAATTATGGCTA
>CAVJFW010000003.1:0-70730 GCA_963648975.1 bacterium
ACTTAAATGTGTTAGAAGTGCAATGAATTTATACATTTTAATTGAACTGTATATGTCAAAGCGTGAAATTTTAAATTACAGTTGTTTAAATATAATTATTTTGCCTTGACGCTTAGAATCTTGTAAAAACGGTATTTGTTCTGAATCATTTTTCTTACTTCATTTTCTGCGTCTTTTTCATCCGATGCCCTTAGAGTTGTTTCTTCTTCGACATAATTGTCAAATTCTCTTTCGGCATGTCCGTATCTGACTATATATTTTGTTCCGAAAAGTTTCATGATTGTTTCTCCCTTGATTGTTGCTTTAATTATAATTCAGTCTTGTGTTTGATGATAGGAAAAAACTTCAGACTTTTCATTATCAAAGAAAAAGAGGATTCCGTCATTATGACTGAACATCCTCTTTCCATTCCAACTCAATTCCTTTTTTGCTTTTTGGAAACTTAGACATGAATTTTTTTCTTCATGAATCTATTTCTGGGAATAGTATTTCAAATTGCGAACAAAATGTGTATCAACGATGTGAAGTGATGTCTCAACAAAATGGATAAAGCATATTCAAAATGTTGAATTTTAAAATAAACACTTGAAATTTTATTTATTTTCGATATATTAGTACACATATGAATTATTCTGACAAAGAATACGGAGATTTCATCCGTAATCGTAGGAAATCATTGTCCATCACTCAGAATCAACTTGCTGAAATGCTGAATTGTACATATCAGGCGATCAGCAAATATGAGAATGGAAAATCTTCCATCAGTCTTACTTTTCTTGGTGATCTTTGTAAGGCATTGCAGGTTGACATTGATTCCTTCATCAATCTCAAATATGAAAAAGAAAACGATGATTGTGATATTCATACCTTCTCGCAAAAAAGTTTCTCCGGAAATCTCTGCACATTGAGAAGCAAGGAAAAACTTTCGCAATCTGCTCTTGCCAAACAACTGGATATCTCATCACAGAAATTATCGAAATGGGAAAATTCATTGAGCTTACCATCTTTGAGTGAATTAAAGAGCTTGTCTGAACACTTCAAGATGTCATGTTCGTCATTGTATTATGCCTTGAATGCTGAAAAAGCTACTGAGGTTGCTCTCGAGAATACTAAGCCACCCATTAGCAACAAAAATAGTGGCAGGACGAAGCTTTGGCTGTTGTTGGTTGCCGTTCTTGCTCTGATTGTTGTGGCTGTTGTGATCTTCGTCTTTGTTCCGAATCAAACTGGATCAGGAAAATCCTCGATGGACTCCTCACCTATTTCCTCACCAGATGATCCGGATGCTCCGTTTGTCAATTCCTTTGATTTTGAACCTGATTTTTAGGAGGGTACACCATGAAAAAGAAAATAATGTTGACTGCTTTGAGCCTTCTTTCCCTGACTCTTGTTGCCTGTAACAATAATGACCAGACTGACACTTCCGTTGAACCTGTCTATAAGGGTATGACGGTAAGCAAGATCATGAGTTCCACTTCCACAAAGATGGCTAACAAGGATATTTCCGATATTGTCAATGCCACAGCACCTGTTGATTCAACCATCCGTTATTATGTCAATCCCGGTTAGACATTCAGACTGCATGTCTCTCTTTCCAATCCGACCAAATATGAAATCCAGTCATTGACCCTCAATGGAAAGAAATATGCTTCCTACATGTTTGCCGATGGCAGTGATCTTGAAAACATCTACTTGGAAATGACAGCGCCTCAGCAAAGCGGTTATCAGGATTACACTCTCGAAAGCATGAAATATCTTAATGACACTCAGGTCAAGGATATTGGCATCAATGAAAACAATTCAATCAGTGTCGGTGTCAGATATACAAATTCACCATTTGTCGACATCAACAATGTAAACATCACTGCAACTTCCTATTCAGCCGATATCAGCGTGACTGATCAGAACAGACTCGTCAAGGATGGAACCTTGTATTTTTATGTTACCGATGGATCTGAAATCGTCTGTCAGAAGGAACTGAACAACGGTCTGAATCATATTTCCCTTGATACACTTTCCTGCAGCTTTACTTATCAGCTTGGTGTTGTCGGCCTCGTTGATCTTGCCGATGGCAGGGGCCAACATTCCGAATGGCTTACCAAGGAAAGCTTTGTCACGGATGATATCTATTCATTTGAGAACATCATATCCAATCAGAATTCTGTTTCCTTTGATGTAACCAAGAATTATGGATTGGATTCCACGCTAACCAAAATCGATCTTGAGAAGAATGGTACTGTCGTAGATACGATTTCTTCCACAGACCCATACCGTTTCGTCAATCTTCAGTCCAATTCCAGCTATTCCATTGCGATTCATTATGATTTTGGAGATTCCAAGGACAATGTCGTCAAGAAGGCTTTCAGGACAGGCTCCTATCAGATGCCATCATTCGTCATCCAGTCCGTCAAAACTGATTATGATTCCCTGGAATTGTCTGTTGATTTCACCGATGACGATGACTTGCTGAAATCATTTGAATTCAATCTTTATGATGATACTGGCTCAGCCTGTAACTTTGAGATGGATGAGGACTATTATCTTTTCAATAATCTCAGATCTGATACAAAGTATACAGCCTATCTTTCCTATAGTTATGATGCCCACGATGGAAAAGGTGAAACGAAGAAATCCGTGACTGAGGAATTTTCCACACTGTCATATGCCCTACCGGAACCTAAGGAGGTCAGTTCAAAGGTTTCCTGCAATTCCATATACGTGTGCTATTCAGTTTCAAACGAGAAACTTGCAGCAATCGATTCAATTGATTTGTATAAAGATGGAAGCCTGGTTCAGTCCGTCAGGAACAAAGAAGCCACCTTTGCCTCTCTTGTTGCCGGTCAGGATTATGTTGCCAAGATCAATTATACCTATGACTTGAATGACGGTCATGGATCCAAGACTGCCAAAATCGAGAAAACTTATCATACGAGCCCGGATTTCTCCATTTCTGAAATCACCAGCTTGGATGCGGGCAAGGAATTTGTCGTCGGAGACAAGATTTCCCTCAAGGCACGCATGAACAACTCTTCCAACGTCACGATAAAGAAACTTTATGTGAATGGCAAGGAAACATCCTTTACCCTTATTGGTTCCTATATCATGTTCGAATATACCATCAAGCGCGGTGAATTTTCCGCAGGGCATAATGAAATCTACATTTCTTCCATCGTAGGTCAGGAAATGAACGGCGACAAAGTCTTGCATGAATATTCCTATGATTTTGCCAAGAATGACAGCAATCAGTTTGCGTTCGAATTCTATTCGACACCATATGTTTCCGATATGATTGCTTCCAATGATCTTGATTATTATCATCTCAATGATTCCTGCTTCTATGAAATCAAAATCGGTGACCTGACTGATCAGACAATTGATTCAGTGACGATGAAGGACGGATCGAGCATGGATGTGAAGACAGTCGGAGGAAAAACCGGCTTCTATCTTCCGACTGACACATCTGGAATGAAAACATATCAGATTTCCGGGGTCAATTATACTGATGCAAGTGGCAATGCTTCATCAATGGATTATGATGCCTTGATCCAATATTATGTATTGCCGGATGAATCTTCGATTTCCATAACCACTGTGGAAGAGTTCATGGCCATGGAATCCGGAAAGACCTACTCCTTGGATGCTGACCTTGACTTCAACGGCATCGATTATGTTCCATTTGATTTCGATGGTGTTCTCAGAGGAAATGACCACGCCTTGAAAAACCTCAGATTGATCGTTCCAGATACAATTACAAAGAATTCCGGATATGGTCTCTTCTCTTCTGCCAAAGGATTCATCGATGGATTGACATTGGACAATTTCTATCTTGAAGACAATGTCACCAACGTGAATGACATCTATACAGGACTCATAGCCGGTACATCCGATGAATTATGTCTCAGGAATATTCAGGTGAATTCAACCTGTCTTATGAAGCTCAATGGTTCATCTTCCACTTATTCCGGTGTTCTTGTCGGACTTGCAAACAACAAGATCATCGTTGAGGATTGCTCATTGAATTGTACAATTTGGGCGATTGGAAACAAATCCAATATTTCTGGCTCCGTCGCCAGATTCAAATCTGACGTCATGGCTGGATTCGCTACGATCCATAGAAACGAAATCTGCAACACGTTCAACTCTTCGGCAAGCTCAGTTAGGGACAATAGCATCATCTTTGTGTTTTCATCCAACATGAATGCCGACATCTCCGATATTCTTGTCAATACGGATTATTGTTCATCAAATTGCTACCATCCTTCCTATCTTACATATGCTGATTCTAAATCCAATGTCAAAATCAATCATGTCATCGACATGTCCAGCAGATATCTCCTCGATGGAATGAGTACTGCCTCAATCACAGTCAGAAATTCCTGCCTGCTTACATCTGTGTGCTGCCCTTCCCTGGATAAGGGTTCGGCTTCCTCTGTCACAATAAAGGAAAACTTCTATTTAAATGATTCCTACTATAATGGTGAAACTTCTGATGTCCTTGCATTGGAAGATATCTCAACCTATTATGACGTCATGAAGTTTGACAGCAATATATGGACGATTGATGATGTTCCATATGCTTCAAAGGTCCCTAATTATTCAAACATACTTGTAACCTTCAAGAAACCGACCATCAATCTGAAGAAATAAATCAAAAAGGTGCTTCCGTATCGAGGCACCTTTTTCTGTTCATGATAAAAGGCACGGAATGAACCGTGCCTTGAATGTTGATAGGTTTAGTCGAGCTTTGGACCAGCCTTGACAAGAGCCTTGCCGGCATCGTTGGTTTCGTATTTGTGGAAGTTCTTGATGAAGCGGGCAGCAAGATCCTTTGCCTTTTCATCCCACTTGGAACTATCGGCATAGGTGTCTCTAGGATCGAGGATGTTGGTGGCAACGCCTTCGAGTTCAGTTGGGACTTCGAAATCGAAATAAGGAATCTTCTTGGTTGGAGCCTTGAGGATGGCACCGTTGAGGATGGCGTCGATGATGCCACGTGTATCCTTGATGGAGATACGCTTTCCAGTACCGTTCCAACCGGTGTTGACCAAATAGGCCTTGGCACCGGACTTCTGCATATGCTTGACGAGTTCTTCTGCATATTTGGTTGGATGGAGTTCAAGGAAGGCCTGACCGAAGCATGCGGAGAAGGTTGGGGTAGGTTCAGTGATTCCACGTTCAGTACCAGCTAATTTTGCTGTGAAGCCAGAAAGGAAATAATACTGAGTCTGCTCAGGTGTGAGAATGGAGACTGGTGGCAAGACACCGAAGGCATCGGCAGAAAGGAAGATGACGTTCTTTGCGGCAGGTGCGTGGCTGATTGGCTTGACGATGTTGTTGATGTGATGGATTGGATAGGAAACACGTGTATTTTCCGTGACGGACTTGTCATGGAAATCAATCTTTCCGTCCTTATCGACGGTGACATTCTCCAAAAGGGCATTCTTCTTGATGGCACCATAGATGTCTGGTTCAGCATCCTTGTCGAGATCGATGACCTTGGCATAGCATCCACCTTCAAGGTTGAAGACACCATTGTCATCCCAACCATGTTCATCATCACCGATGAGAAGTCTCTTCGGGTCGGTGGACAAGGTGGTCTTGCCGGTTCCGGAAAGACCGAAGAATACGGCTGTGTTTTCACCATTCATGTCAGTATTGGCAGAAGAGTGCATGCTGGCGATGCCCTTGAGTGGGAGGTAGTAGTTCATCATGGAGAACATACCCTTCTTCATTTCTCCACCATACCATGTATTGAGAATGATCTGTTCATGGGATGTGATGTTGAACATGACGGCAGTTTCGGAATTGAGGCCTAATTCCTTGTAATTGGTGACTTTGGCCTTGGAAGCGTTGTAGACGACGAAATCCGGTTTGAAATCAGCTTCTTCCTCTGCGGTCGGACGGATGAACATGTTACGGACAAAATGAGCCTGCCAGGCAACTTCCATGATGAATCTGACTGCCATTCTGGTATCCTTGTTGGCACCGCAGAAACCATCGACGACATAAAGCTTCTTGCCGGAAAGTTCCTTCTTGGCAATGTCCATGCAGGCAGCCCAGGCTTCCTTGCTGGCTTTGTGGTTGTCATTTGGATATTCCGGAGATGTCCACCAGACAGTGTTTTCGCTGTTTTCGTCAACGACAATGAACTTATCCTTCGGGGAACGACCAGTATAGACACCGGTCATGACATTGACGGCACCCAATTCCGTTACCTGTCCCTTCTCATAACCTGTGAGGGATGGATCTGTTTCTGCCTCGAAGAGATCTTCGTAAGAAGGATTATAGACTACTTCCTTGACGTCACTGATACCATACTGACTTAAGTCGATGTTTTTCATAATCTGTCCTTTCATTTATATTTTTTTCGACTATATCACAGCTTCAGCTGAGATAATCACTAGTAATTCTGCTCCAACGTGACTTCTCCGGATTTCAGATTCAGCATATTTTCTTTTTCGTCTTTCACCATCAGGGAACCGTCATCGTCGATGCCGATTACCCTGCAATGTCTGTTTTCCCCATAATAATTGAGGTAGACCATTTTTCCATTGAGATAGGAATTCTCTTTCAGGACCTTCATGAATGTCATGTCGCCTTTAAGGAAATCATCCATCAGGGATTCAAATTGCTGGACATAGATATTCAGGAACTGTTCCTTGTCTACTTCATGTCCGAGTGCCATCTTCAGTGAGATGGCCTTTTCTTCAAGATCCTTTGGAAATGATTGATTGTTGACATTTATGCCGATACCGATTACAAGTGCTTCCAATTTTTCGCGGTAGATGGATTCAAGCAGGATTCCAGCACATTTTTTTCCCTGAATCAATACATCGTTAGGCCATTTGATCTGGCTTTCCAAATTCATTTTGTTCAGAGACTGGTGTAATGCGACACCGCATAATAGGGGTAACAATTCGATGCTTCTGTAATCGAAATCCTTTTTCAGCAGGATGGAGAAGAGAAGCGAGGATGAGTCATCGACCCAAGTTCTCCCAAGTCTTCCCTTGCCAGCTGTCTGATGACCTGTATAGACAAGAGTCATGTCATCAAGATTCTGATATTCTCTTTTCAGATATTCGTTTGTGGAATCAATCTCATCGAAATATAGGAATTTCATTGCTTTTGCTTAGCCTAAAAGCTGGATGAGAAGACCGGCTGCAACGGCTGAGCCGATGACGCCTGCGACATTAGGACCCATGGCCTGCATAAGCAAGAAGTTGGAAGGATCTTCCTTCTGTGCTTCCTTCTGCACGACTCTGGCTGCCATCGGAACGGCTGAGACACCGGCTGCGCCGATCATTGGATTGACCTTGCCATGTGTAAGTTTGCACATAAGCTTGCCGATGAGGACGCCACCTGCCGTGGCAGAGGCAAAGGCGATGATGCCAAGCATGAAAATCCATAAGGTCTGGACGGTGAGGAATGTGCTTCCCTTTGCGGTGGCTCCGACCGTGAGACCCAGAAGAATGGTAATGATGTAAAGAAGGGAATTGGAAATGGTCTCCGTAAGTTTCTTGACGACTCCGCTTTCCTTGACAAGGTTACCGAACATGAAGCAACCGATGAGTGGTGCACAGCTTGGAACAAGAAGAACGGTAATGAGTGTGACGGCAATTGGGAACATGATCTTCTTTGTCTTTGAAACAGGCTTGAGGTCATCCATGTGGATGAGCCTTTCCTGCTTTGTCGTAAGGGCACGGATGATAGGAGGCTGAATGAATGGAACCAGTGCCATATAGGAGTATGCGGCAATTGCAATGTTGGCCAATAGCTCTGGTGCCAATTTCGAAGTTGTCAGAATTGCGGTAGGACCATCAGCACCACCGATGATGCCGATACTGGCAGCCTGTTGGGCTGTGAAGTTTGTCCAACCATCAACGGATGGGAACGGGATGACGATGGCAAGAAGGAATGTGACGAAGATGCCGATCTGTGCGGCTGCACCAAGAAGAAGTGTCTTTGGATTGGAGATAAGAGGCCCGAAATCGGTAGTCGCACCGATGCCCATGAAGATCAAACATGGATAGATTTCGTATTTGACGCCGAGATACAGCACGCCGAGCAACCCGGAATATCCGCTTGCGGAACTGGCATCTGCATCCATTATTCCGCTGAAGGGTAGATTGCTTAGCAGCATACCCACGCCCATCGGAATCAACAGATATGGTTCGGCCTCCTTGAAGATGGCCAAATAGAGCAATAATATGGCGATAAGGATCATGATGGCATTCTGCCAACCGAATTCCGTGGCCCCAAAGCCATAGAAACCGGTGTTCTGCCAAATGCCCTTCATGACCTCGCCGAAATCAGTTAACACGAGGCCCATAATTTACCCCAAAATGATCAGTGGATCCTTTGCGGAGACGTTCTGTCCCTTGCTGACCTTGATTTCCGTGACGGTACCGTCGCTGTTGGCCTTGATTTCGTTTTCGAGTTTCATGGCTTCCAGGATGGCTACTGTCTGACCAGCCTTGACGGCATCTCCGACCTTTACCTTGATGTCAAGGATTGTTCCCTGCATCGGGGAGTTGATGGATGTTCCACCGGCGGAAGCAGCCTTTGCAGGAGCTGCGGCCGGAGCAGGTGCGTTTGTCACGGCCGGTGCTGTGCCTTTGACGGTCTTGACTTCGACAGGTTCCACCTCGGTGATACCCATCACCTTGACTTCGAAGGTTTTGCCATTTACTTTGATGTTATAGATTCTCATAATTTACCTCGATATCTTATTTATTTTTCTTTTTGTTGGCTTTCTCATCGTCGATCAGCTTGCAGCTGATGACTTTGACGTCTTCCTTCTTTTCCTTGCGATAGTCCAAAGTGGCAACAAGAACAGCTGCCATTGCGTCTTCGTCAAGTTCTGTTCCATCCTTCATCTTTACCGTTTCCTTGACATCCAATGCCTTGATTTTGTTTACACCCAAGAGAATCAGGGTAATCAATGCAAGAATGATGAAGACGACCGCGATACAGAACAAAGACATCCACAATCCCTGAAGGAAATCTCCCTGAGGGATGTTCCAGACTTCCAGTTCATGAATTCCCAAGTTCATAATTCGACGTTGTACTCCTCGGCTTCGATGCCGTATTTCAGCTTCAGGAACTTGATGGCCACCTGATCGAACAGGGCGATGGAGAGGACATCCTCATCGCATTTGGCAATCTTCTTATATTCGTTCTTGAGCTTTTCGAACTCAGGCTCAATCTTATCAGCTGGTCTATAAGTGATGACTTCATCTTCGCCGATGATCTTGTGCTGGACTTCTGAATTGATTTCTGCCGGTGCCTTTCCATAAAGACCATGGAGATAGTCCTTGATTTCCTTTGGCACCATCTTGTACCTTTCGCCGGTGATGACATTCATGACAGCCTGGGTTCCGACCATCTGGGAAAGAGGAGTGACAAGCGGCGGATAACCGAGATCTTTTCTGACAAGAGGTACTTCCTTGAGAACTTCGTCATATTTGTCCATGGCACCCTGCTTTTCAAGCTGGCTCATCAGGTTGGAAAGCATACCGCCGGGAACCTGATATTTGAGAATGTTCGGATTGACAAGAAGAGCCTTTGTCTTCAAGGTTCCGTTCTTGAGATATTTGTCTCTGATCTTTCCTAACTTGACGGCAGCCTCGTTGAGAAGATCTGCATTCAGGTTTGGATCATATTCTGTTCCCTTGAGACCATAGTTGAACGATTCGGTGCATGGCTGGGATGTTCCACCGCTAAGAGGGCTTAATGCCGTGTCGATGATGTCGACACCTGCTTCGATGGCCTTGAGATATGTCATCTGGCAGATACCACCGGTGCAGTGGGAATGAAGTTCGATTGGGAGATTTGTCTCCTTCTTCAGCCTGGAAATGAGTTCGAAGGCATCATTCGGAAGAAGGACGCCGGCCATATCCTTGATGCAGAGCGAATCGGCTCCCATCTTTTCGACTTCCTTTGCCAAAGAGACATAATAATCCACCGTATGGACCGGTGATGTCGTGTAGCTTAAGGCAATTTGGCAATGTGCGTTGGGATACTGACTCTTATATTTGTTGCAGGCATCGACGGCACTCTTCAGATTTCTGACATCATTCAGTGCATCGAAGACTCTGATGATGTCTATGCCGTTGGCCAAGGATCTTTCGACGAATTTTTCGACGACATCATCTGAATAATGATGATATCCCAAGATGTTCTGGCCGCGGAAGAGCATCTGAAGCTTGGTGTTTGGACAGGCCTTTCTTATGGCTCTGAGCCTTTCCCATGGATCTTCATCCAGGAAACGGAGACAGCTGTCGAATGTGGCGCCTCCCCAGACTTCCAATGCATAATATCCAGCTTTATCCAAAAGCGGAGCTACCTGAAGAATCTCGTCAGTTGTCAGACGTGTGGCAATCAATGACTGAGATCCATCGCGAAGTGCAGTGTCAACGATTTTGATACCCATATTGAATCCTTTCTATATATAGAAAACATACGACATATTCTACTAAATTTGTTGAAAATTTGTAAGCACTTACTGAAGAGCGGATTCAGGTGTCATCGAAAAAAATAGACTTGTATACATAAATTGATTTTTTTTGATGGAAATAGGTCTTTTTTTGTATAAAAAAATTTTTTGTGTTGCGTGTTCTATTTTAAGTTTTCTTTAAGAAAAGGTGCTTTGCTTCATGCAAAAACCCTGATATACCGAATGTGATATAATTTTTGCGATAGGTAGGTATTACGATGGCAAGATATTTTAATGACTCACATTCTTTGGTATCACTGAGCAATTCCATGCTGAAATATTTTCATTTACGGAAATTTCATGAATCGGATTCCCTGATCGACGAACTGCTTGAGAAGAATCCGAACAGGAAAATCGTTGCCATTCTTCTCGATGGCTTCGGAAAAGCCATACAGGAAACTTATTCTGACGATTGTCCGTTCATTCTCTCCCATAGGTATGAGACCATATCTTCCGTGTTTCCGCCCACTACCGTGGCTGCAACGACAAGCTTTCTTACGGGTTTATATCCCAATGAAACCGGATGGGTCGGATGGACGGAAAAATTTGACATGTATCCATGGCCCATCGTCATGTTCTACGACTGCTATGATGATGAGTATCACATGCCCGTCTCTGTTTCAGCCAGGGATTTATGTCCGTTCAAGAATATTTTTTCTCTAATGCATGAAAAAGGTGTAAAGGCAGACATGATTCAATCCTTTACGCATAAGGAAGACACGATTGGGCAGTTTTTCAATCGTGTCGACAGAATGATTCCACATAATGATTTCCTATATGCATACCATGTATCTCCGGATAGTCAGCTTCATGACTTTGGTGTTGGAGATGAAAGAATCACGCCATTGATTCAGGATTTTGATTTTGAGATAAGGAAACTTGTCGAAAGAAATCCGGATGTCATATTTTTCGTCTTTGCCGATCATGGTCACAGAAATGCAAGATATTTCAACATTGCCGAACATCAGGACTTTTATGATTGCCTGAGGATGAAGACATATTCCATCGAAGCCAGGGCATCCACATTCCTTGTCGAAGAAGAAAAAAAGAAAATCTTCGAGGAACTTGCAACGAAGTATTATGGCGAACATTTTGACATATATACGAAAAAACAGGTCCTCGAAATGAACCTGTTTGGATATGGAGTGGATTCTCCTCGCTTCATGGAAGTGCTTGGAGACTACCTTCTTGTCTCAAAAGACGAATCGGCCTTCACCACACCGATGGGACATGTCCTTGCTTCGACGCATGCCGGCTCCTCAAGGGAGGAACGGGAAATCAATGTCTCTGTCTTCAATGCCTTTTGAAATCAGCGAAGGATGTCGTCATACACTGACTTGTAAAGCAATTTCTTGATTTCTTCCTTGTCCTTGGTGAGAGATAGTATCCACATCATCTTTGAAAGAAGCGATTCATTGTTCATGTCATAGGATTCAAGCAGGTTGTATTCCTCCTTGATCAGTTTTCCGACCTTGTATCTATCAAGATCGGATCCCTCATACTGGACTTGGGTGGTCACAACGACGATTTTGTCTCTGAGCATCGGATAGATGTTGTCAAAATAATCCGGTATTCCACCGACACCAAACCCTTCCATGATGATGGCATCATAATTTTCAAACGCGAAGCGAAGAGCCTTCTCATCCATGCCTGGAATCAGTTTCAGAAGAAAGACATTGGTATTGAATTCAGGATAGAATTTCACTTCTCCGGTAAATTTCCTGGTGATGTAGAAAATGACTTTCTTGTCGATGATTCTTGCGATTTCCGGATAATTTACGCTGGTAAAGGCGTTATAGGATTTGCTTCTGATTTTCTTTGCTCTCGTTCCGATGATGACCTTGCTGTCAAAGACAAGACTGACACCATATGCCCTGTCATCACTGGCAAAAAGGAGTGCATCAAAAAGATTGTTCCTGGCGTCATTGTCCCTCATATAGATGGATTTCTGTGAACCGGTGAATACAATCGGTTTATTGGAATTCTGAATCATATAACTGAGGGCGCTTGTGGCATATGCCATCGTATCTGTTCCATGGGTGACGACAAAGCCGTCATAATTCTCATATTTTTCCTGGATCAGTTGGGCAACCTTCTGCCAGTGAAGATATGTCATGTTCGTACTGTCGAGGTTGAACAGCTGTATACAGTCGACATCACATATCAGACTGATGTCATCAAGATAGGACAATAGTTCCTTTCCATCCAGCTGAGGCGAAAGACCATCCTGTCTAGGCTTGCATGCGATTGTGCCACCTGTGGCAATCAGAAGAATATGTTTCATTTCGGTCATCCTTTTTCTTTTTTAATTAAATCTCTTTGCGGAAGGAAAAGGAACATAGATATACATGAATACGGTTTCAATATTAAACAAATGCCTAGGATAGATACAAATCACCGAAATGTGTATACATTCCAAAAAGATAATGATAAAATATGGAAAGAAAAGGAGATATCTCAAGAATGTTTGATTATAAGGGAAAAGTCGTTGTCGTCACTGGCGCCTCCTCTGGTTTGGGAAAACAGATGAGTGAAGGCTTTGCCATCCAGGGTGCCTCTTTGGCCTTGCTTGCAAGAAGAGTTGAAAGATTGGAAGAATTTGCCGCTGAACTCAAGTCAAAATATGGTGTTGATGTCCTTCCTGTCAAATGTGATGTCACGGACAATGCATCCATCGATGCAGCTGTCAAGGCAGTCAAGGATCATTTCGGCCATTGTGAAGTCCTTGTAAATGATGCCGGTGGTGAAAAGGGAACCGGAACCAAGGCTCTCGATTTCAAGGATGAGGATTGGGAGTTTACGTTGAATCTTGACCTTACTTCCGTCTTCAAGGTTTCCAGGGCTTTCGGAAATCTCATGAAGTCCGGAATCGATGAGGGAAAGCAGGGATATGGCCGTATCATCAATATTGCCTCCATTTATGGCCTTGTCGGAAATACTGCCATCCCGACGATTGCCTATCATACCTCAAAGGGTGCCGTCGTGAATTTCACCAAGGGATTGGCAGCCGAACTTGCCACAAGCAAAATCACCGTCAACGCCATCTGCCCTGGTTATTTCTACACTGAACTTACCACAGCCACCTTGGATAGCGATTATTTCCAGGCCTTTGCCCATTCTTCCGTTCCTATGCAGAGATATGGAAGCAACGGCGAACTCAATTCCTGTGCCTGCTTCCTCGGTGCCGAGGAATCCAGCTATGTCACTGGACAGATCATAGCCGTTGATGGTGGCTATACCTGCATCTAAGTTTTGAACAAGGCGGCGTGATGGCCGCCTTTTCCTGTGTGAAAAAGTTGAATCATCCTTTTAGGTTAGCTGTACTTAACTAAGAAGGAAGAAAAAATTATGACTCTTAAAGAAAAATTCCGTGAATTCGAAAGACTTGCGCCAAAGAAGGATATGTCAATCATGGATCATACCTTTACCTATCGGTATTTTCATCATGATGATTCAACTCGAGATGTGACCATTGTCATTTTACTGGGTGGAAGCGGACTTGCCGATGGCTTTTTTTACATGTTTGACAGGCTGATTTCAAAATACAACCTTCTTTCTTTTGATTATTGCATGTCTTTCAGGACAAATGAATCACAGGCTGATGCCATTTGTTCCCTCATACGGCAGTTAGGATGTACCAATGTTTATCTCCTTGGACAATCCTATGGGGGATTGCTGGCCCAGATCATTGCAAAAAGGCATCCAGAAATCATCAAGGGTCTCATTCTTTCAGGAACATGTGGATTAGGTGTCAACATCAAGGATTCACGACAAGACATGGATTGCATCAATCGGACGCTTGATTCGAAAAAAATCAAGAAGAACATAAAAATGGACAGAAAATTACCCATCGCTCTCTTGGTTCCTGTCTTCAAGATCATGACACGTAAGGTCATCAAGGACAAGAAGATGAGAAAGGATTTCAACGAAATCATCGATATCTGCAAACCATCCATGACAAACGAATATTTTGTGCTGATGGATACATTGCTTGGAGATGTGATTCATCATGTTGCGATTATGAGAAAAGAGGATTTCTCCAGTTTCAGAAATGAATCCTTGCTCGTCTTTTCCAAGGAAGACACGATATTCACTGAGGGCCTGAAGAAGAATCTTGTTGACCTGATGGAAGAACCTGTGGTGGTTCAAGATCTCAAGGGAGGACATTTGGCCTTGATGCAAAGTCTTGATGAATATATCTGCATCATGGATAAGTTCATTTCTGCAAGAAACGGGAACTATTCCATAAAGGAATGATCAGAGATTTGATTCGAGTGAGAAGTCACCTTTCTTTATCCAACCTAATTTCCTGAACAGGAAATCAATGACGAAGACCAGGGCAAGTGGGGCGAGAATGGCAAAGCCGATTACTTCGATGACGAGAATCACATCGTAACTATTGACGGCAAGGATGTTGAGTGGTCCGACTAATCCGGATGTGCCCATCCCTGCTGCAACCGATAATGAAGAGATGAGGTTGTTTTCTGTATAATATTCTACGGATTGTGTTGGCATCAGCATTGCAAATGGGCCAAGAATCATCGATGCTATGATTGTGGGAAGCCATATTATCGGCTTTTTTATGATGTTCTTGAACTGCAACATGGAGGTCCCGATGCCAACGGCAAGGACACTTCCCCATTTATTGTCATATGCAGTCTCAAGGGCAAAGCCAAGCATCTGGGTTGAACATCCGATAAGTGCTGCATAACAGGCCAAAGGAACATTTCCGATGGAGATGGCAACACAGATGGCCACGGATGATATCGGAGCCGTGAGTGCCATTCCGACAAGGGCCGAGATGATGATGCACATCATGAAAGGTACAGCATCAAAAGAGACCTCTATAAGATATCCAATACCTAGGGTGATGTAATGGACGTAATAGGATAGAAGGAAGGAATAGACAAGAGAGAAGAATAGACCGACAAGTGGAATCAGAATGATGTCCACAGGTGTCTTCCTTCTCAATATCAGCTTGATTGCCAAAAGGCATAAGATGCTGGAAATGTAGCATGACAAGGGATCACTGATTGAGGAAACCTGTCCTGTTTGGAAGCTGAAGGCATAATTTCCAACCATGCCGGCAGTCATGCAGCTGACGACAATGACTCCGCTTTTCTTCAGGGACAAGGCAACACCAAGACCGATACCAGCGCCCATAAGAGCTTTGATTACACTCGTAAAGGAAGAAAGGGATGAAAAGCCTGGAATCTGGGCAAACAGATCCAGAATCGTTCCGATGATCAATGTACCGAATAGACCTATGGCCATGCCATTGGTCGTCGTCATCAGTTTTTCCTTTATATATTTATGAAATTTCGGTTTATCCATGTTTTCTGTGTTTTCCATGTCTTTACCTCTCAACATCCTTTTCCATCTATGGAACAAAATGATTTTTTCTGTGATTCATTTTCCGGAAAACTGATATGTCCATCCGGAAATAGAAGACATGGAATTCCTATGGCCCCTGTCTTTCTTATTTCATCAAATTCCTTTCGACTGTCTCTCAAGGAAAGAAATTCCTTCAGACATGAAACCTTTTCCCCGATGTCGATGAATTCATATTCGGCTTTATCTGACAGTCTTTTTTTCAGTTCGATGCAGTCAGGACAGTCATGCATCGTATACACTTTTATTTTGTTCATGCTATTTCCTCGAGGCCATATTATATAAGAGCTTAGGAGGAATGGTAAATAATGTTTTTATCTTCTTTTGGAATGCTTAAAATGCGCACTTATCCTACTGAAAATCATGGAATTGGTTGATAAATAAGCAAAATGGCATCAATTTTGTTAATTATGTCAATTATCATTGTAATAAAGGGCTTTCAAGACTAAAATGAACACGTTCATAAAGTATGCCAAAACTCATAGACAATGCTCAGAACATCATCCTTGATGCTGCCAGGGAAGAGTTGAATGCTCATCCGGAGAGTTTTTCGATGCGCAATGTTGCCAAAAATGCAAATGTTGCTGTCGGAACCATCTATCGTTACTATCCGGACAAACTCAATCTCATTGCTGGCATTCTCCTTGATGACTGGAGAAAACAGTACGAGTTGAAGGTTGAGGAAATGAACATCTGTCACGACATCAGGGATGTATTGAGGATTGTCAGTCATCTCATTCTGGATTACCGGAAAAAGAACCAGCACATCTTTCAGTTCTACAAAGGTAGTGAGATGAACATGGATTATCCGAAATTGCATGAGATGTTCGTGTCCGAAATCAAGAAACTTTTTGTCGAGGGAAAGAAAAGATTAGGTATCCCCCTTGACGATGAAAAAGATCTTTTGATTTCTGAGATGATATTGATTCAGGCCAAGAACAAAGACATTTCCTATGAAGTTATGGCAGACGCAGTTGCAAAAATCATTTAGGAGGCAACAAAAATGAAAAGCGACTTTAAGAATCTGGATCCGAAAGACAATTTCTATCAGACTTCTCTCTTTTTCCCAATGCCGGTCGTCATGATCGGGACTTTGACCGAAGATGGAAAAACCACACTTGGTCCTTACTCTCTTCTTGCACCTTACTACATCGCCGGAAAAGACTATTATGCCATGTTGCTTGAATGCAGGAATTCATCCAATACGGCACAGAACATTCTGAGAACCGGTAAGTGTACCCTCAACTTCATCTCCGATGATTCCAAGCTGTTCAAGGAAGCTGTCAGGATGGGTTGGCCGGGAGACAAGCCGGAAGAAAAGATGAAGAACTGCCTCTTTGAATTGGAAGACAGCCAATCCCAGGATGAACATCCGGATGAGAAATATCCTCAGATCGTCTCGCAGGCATTCCAGGTCGTCGAATGCACATGGATGAAGGAACTTGACAACGCCCAGGATGACAAACCGGGTCAGTTGGATGGATATGAGGGTCCATATCATGACTTCAATGGCATCACCAGCAAGTTCGGCGCTCATTTCATCCTGAGAATCGATCATATCGACATGAAGGAAAAGTATTGGAATTCCATCGTCAATGGCGTAAATAAGAACAACTTCCCGAGAGTCCCAGTCGACTACGGATATCGTGACAGCAAGAACTTCTGGTGTTCAAAGTTCAAGAAGCCACGTGGAGAGATGCTTCCGATGAGGGAAACAAGTGTTTCCAGCGTCAGATATGCGGCGGAAAGACTTCAGACGGATATCAAATTCACCGATGATGCCCTTGCAAAACTTGTCAAGGTTCCCCGTATATTCCTCCCTACTGCCTTGAAGGGATGTGTGAAATGGGCTGAGGAAAATAATGTCAAAGTCATCACCGAAAAGGAAATGGCCATCATCAATGACAAACGTTCGAAGGAAAAAATGAAATAAAAAAAGGAGAAACGTAAAACATGAAAATCGCTATTGCAGGTGCATTCGGCCATTTGGGATTCGATATCCTGAAGAAAGCTGTCGAAGAAGGAAATGAAGTCGTTGCCTTGGACCTGAATGAAAAGGAAACGGATCTGAAGGGAAAATACACCTTCCATAAGATCGATGTGACCAACAAGGATACTTTGGTTGATACTCTTTCCGGATGTGACGTTGTTGTTTCCACCGTCGGACTTGTCTCCAAGTCTGCAAAACTTACCAATTATGACATCGATCTGAATGGCAACCTGAATCTTCTTGAAGAAGCAAAGAAGTCCGGTGTGAAGAAGTTTGTCTATACTTCCGTCATCCATGCCGAAACTGCTCCGGATGTTCCGATGCTTGACAGCAAATTCAAATTCGAGGAAAAACTCAAGAGCAGTGGACTTCAGTATGCCATCGTCAGACCGACTGGCTATTTCTATGATATCGCCCATGTCTTCATGCCGATGATCGAAAAGGGTAAAGTCACCCTCTTGGGAAGAAAGAATTATCCTGTCAATGTCATCGACACACCGGATCTGGCTGCATTCGTCTTGGAAAAGGTTCATGAAGATGGCAGTTCCTTCGATGAAATCGGAGGTAAGGAAACCTACAGTTACGAGGAAATCGCAAAGCTGTTCTTCTCTGCCGCCGGCAAGAAAGTCAAAATTTCCAGAGCCCCTGTCTTCCTCTTTGACCTCATCATCAAGAAGGCAAAGAAAAAGAACGATGGCTCTGAGGCCATCATCCGCTTCAGCAAATGGACTTTGACACATGCCATGGAAGGAAGTGTGAAATATGGCAACAATTCCTTCAAGGCCTACATCGAATCTCTCTATTCCAATAAGGAGAGCAAATAATGTACATAAATTATAATGAGGCGTTTAACAATGGCGTCATCGAAAGCTCCGGTGCGTTCTGGATTCTTCTTGCCATCATGTTTGGCATTGCCTTGTTGATGTCCAGCATTGGCTTCAAGAAATTTGTTTATTTCCTCTCTGTCGGCTATGGCCTTGCCGTAATGGGAATCGGCATTGCCCTCATCGTCTTCACTGCCGGTAAGTTTGAGTTCGTTCATATCGCCAACAACGGCTTCGTGAACTATATCCTGGCTGTCGTCTTCATTCTTTATGGCTGTCGTCTTGCGGGATTCCTTCTCTTCAGGGAAATCAAGTCTGCAAGTTACAGAAAGACCTTGGAGAATGTTGCTGGCAAGGAAGAAAAGAAGATGCCGTTCTTCGTCAAGTTCACCATTTGGATTTCCGTTGGTCTTCTTTATGTCATGCAGACCTATCCTGTCATCTACCGTGTCGGTGGATCCTTCACATCTGAGGGTGCACATATGGTTGCTCCTCTTATCGGCGCCGTAATCGCCATCATAGGATTATCCATCGAAACAATTGCCGACCTTCAGAAGAGTGCGGCAAAGAAGGTCAATCCGCATACTTTTGTCTCCACAGGTCTTTTCAAATTTGTCAGATGTCCGAACTATTTAGGTGAAATCATCTTCTGGACCGGTATCTTCATCAGTGGTGTCGACATCTATCTTGCCGATTGGCCGTGCTGGATTATTTCAATCCTTGGTTATCTTCTCATCGTCTATGTCATGGTCAGCGGTGCCAAGAGGCTCGAACTCCGCCAGAAGAAGAATTACGGCAATGATCCGAAATTCCAGGAATACTGCAAGAAGACCCCAATCCTCATGCATATGATTCCTGTAAAGTCTCTCGAAAAAGTCAACTGGATCAAGTGATATGTTTTCTTTGACTGAATTCAAGGATGCTCCCCGTGGCGGACTGATCGGACAGGGATTCTACGATTTGATTCCGGTCATCCTGTTCATGGTCGGCAGTGTCATACTTCTGAGAGCTCTTTACAATAAGATGGTCAAGGGATGTTATTGTCTGTTGGCAGCCGGAAGCATCATGGTATTCTGTGCCGGTGTCCTCAAGGCTTTCCACAAAATCATCATGGGTATCTTCCAGGTTGACTACATCATTCTTGACAAGCAGTTCACACCCACGCAATCCATCGGCTTCATTCTTCTCTTCCTTGCATTGCTTGGCATGTTCACGACACATAACACAAAGCATATCCATCCGACCAAGACTTCCATCGTCACTTTGCCTGTACTTTTCATCTTCCTTGCCGAGGAAGCAACAAAGCTCGGTGACAGTGGACTTCCCGCCTTTACCAATGCATGGCCTTTCTTAAGCGTCATGATCATCGGTGCCGCTGGATATCTTGTCATGTTATGTATCATCTCCTTCAAGATGAACCGTAAACTTGAAGCCATACTCTTCATGATTTCCATCATTCTCATGGTCGGTATGGGATATCTTTCGACGAAACGAGGCTATGAAGGTGCCTGGATGCAGATTTCCTGCAATGTTCTATATCAGGGAACCTTCTGCGCAGCCTGTCTGCTGTTGAAGAAACATGGACTTGAGGAAGCGAAAATCTTCAAGGACTGAATATTACAAAAGACATTCTGGATTCTTCGTCCAGGATGTCTTTTTTTGTTCAATTCATTATGTGTAAAAATGTGAAGATCTTTTTGCCGATACGAGCAATATCTTTGCATAAGTGTTACAAATGCCATATAATAAAGTCATCAGTTCATCGGGCAAAATCAGAGAAATCTGATGACGCAAAGCTATAGGGCCTTTTTAGGCAGCCAGTTGCACTATGTCACATTATATTTTGGCTTTGCCTGATTGACTGCAAAGCTATTTTTTATGACAGAGAAAACAAAAGACAAAGCAAAGAAGATATTCGGTCTGACCTTCAATGAAAAGAAACTTGAAGAGAAAATGACAAAGAACAATTACATATTGGGCTGTTCTTTCGTCATTGTGCTTTTTGGAATCAATTTCGTCAGATTCATCATGCTCCTATGTGACCAATGGCATTACATGAACCAAAAGTCGATATCCTTATTCATTGGTGCTTTGGCATTCGTTGTCCTTCTTATCTATCCTATCATCATGATATTGTTCTTCAAAAAGAAGATACCACCTCTTGCCGCTGACATCATATTCAATGCCTATGTACTTGCAGCATTGTTCTATGACCTTCAAATCGGACTTGAGATCAAGATGATGCTCGGTTCCTATTTCCCTTTGTATATCATCATGATTTACATATTCCTTCTTTCTCATCTAAGACCGATCATTTCTGTTTTCTATTATCTGATTGTTGCATATGTCTTATCAATCATCTGGATCAACAATAACGGATTTGATTCCAATACGATGCAGCAGATTTATCTTTTCAGCATCTATGTCATCTCCATCATCCGTTATTACATGAGTGACATCTCCATAAGAAATGCCATCAAGGTCGAAGAAGCAAACGAAAAGCTTCTGATTCTAAGTCTGACGGATTCATTGACTCAGATACCAAATCGTCTTGCCATGAAGGATGACTATAAGAAATTTGAGGGAAAGAAAATACTTGTCGTCTTTCTTGATTTGGATAACTTCAAGTCGATCAACGATGACTATTCACACGAAGACGGAAACAAAGTATTGCAGATGTTTGCCAACCATCTCAAATCAAAACTTGGACATGATGATCTTTATCGATATGGCGGAGATGAATTTGTCATCATAAGACAATGTGAAGTCGTCTCAAAAGATGAAATCCTTTCGCTCAAGGAAGATATAGGTACTCTTCATGTCGATTACCTTGATCATGACATTCATTGCAGCATGGGTTATCAGTATGGCCTATGCACGGATGAGATGGAATATGAAAACATCATCCAGAAGGCAGATTATTATCTCCATGAGGTAAAAAGAAACGGCAAATTCAGCATCCATGGCAGTCTTGATATAGACTGATTGTATCCCCTTATAAGAAGGTAGGCATGTCCTATCTTCTTTTTCTTTCCTCCATTTTGAATGCATCGGGAATTCTCCTAAGCAGGATGGAACAGATGATTGCCATGAAGATTCCGGTCAAAAGAGAAAGTGGGCCTAAGATAGAGACATACGTAAAAATCTGGAATGTTCCAAAGAAGATTGCATAGGCAAGCAATTGGCCTATGGTATGAAACAACGCGGAAAGAGAGGAAAGAGAATAAATGCTGGGTCTTATGAAAAAATAAAGTAAGGTCGTGATCATGAATGAAGCCACACTTCCCGTCAATGACATGAAGAACTGAATGGAAAAGCCTCCGGATATCAATGGCACGAACAGGACTTTCAGTACCAGGACAAAGACATAACTTGGGAAGTCAAAATAATATAAGGCGAAGAGTGTGATGATGTTTGCGAGTCCAAGCCTGAAACCTGGAATCGGCAAAAAGGAGGGAATCAGGCTTTCAAGATAATGAAGCAGTACGCTCATCGCAACCATGAGTGACAATGTCACGATTCTTTTTGTCTTCATTTCAGTTCACGCTTTCCGGGAATCCATAATCAGAGACAATCATGATCTGTATGCCATTTGGCATACAGACAATCGGTGTATAAAGAGAATGGATTCTTCCCATCTTGGAGCATACATGGTCAGGACAGGTGATATCTTCCGTCATGATCTGTATGCTTTTGTCACTATATAACGTGAATGACACGCTTTCTCCCTCAAAGGAAAATTCCGTGATTCCCTCTATATAAGTTGAGGCTTCTTTCTTCATGAAAGTGATTTTCTTTTCCCCTGTCATGGGAAAGGAAATCTCTTTTTTTCTCTCTGAGTCATTTTTGTCAAACAGCAACTGATTTTGATATTTGATTTCGACATGAACATTGTCGGATTTCCTGACGGAGAAATAGCTGGCAAGGAAAATGCTGACAATCAGAAGAATGCCAAAGGAGAACAGCGGAATATCCTTTCTTGGATTGAATGTCAGTCTCTTGTCAGAAATATTTTTTTCCATAGTTTTCATTATAGTTTTTTTCTCATGGCAACTCAAATGGGATGGGATTGTTTATTGCAGTCATATAAGGACGTTTTACCTTTTTTCTTGCAAAATCATATGGTTTGAAGTATCGTAATCCAAAATGAAAAAACAATTGATTCCTATTCTTTTCAGCTCCTTGTCAATGCTTCTTTTCTCCTGTAACCAGAAAAAGGAGATGGTCTATTCCTTCCCATCGCTTTTTGTCATACAAAAGGATTCATCGGATAGACTGAGTGTTGAATCTGATGAACTGATCTCTCCTTTCAATACCTATTTTCAGACATCACTATATTGCTATGAGGGAGATTACTCATCAAGTCAGATAGATAAGATGAAAGAAGATTATCAGGAAAAAATCTGTTATTATCATGCTCTGAGTGACCGACATTATTACTATGATTACGATGAAAAGAGAATCAATAACATCAAGGTCATAAACGATTCCTATGGCAAGGAAGAATGGATTCAGCTTGATCCCTATCTTTATGACCTACTCAAGAGAAGTTTTCAGTTCTCGCTCGACAGTGACGGGAAATTCAACATCTTCCTTGGTGAAATCAATGATGTCTATGAAAAGAAGTTGTCTGAAATCCATTCATCCTTGAATGTGTCTGATGAGGATAAGAAGCTGATGGATGTGACAGGCCTATATTTCTCGTCATTCACTGAGGAAGAAAAGGATGATATCAAGAAATATGTTTCCTATCTCCCATCCTTGGAAGAAATGAAATCGATGCTGAGCTTTGATGATGATACCAATCAGGTCATATTCCATGCTCTGTATGATTCAGATGGGAAACAAAAGAAAATTCAGATATCCCTTGGTGGATCTGCCAAAGGCTATGCCACTGAATATTACACTTCAGAACTGAAGAAGGAATATCCGGATATCTGTCTTATCATGAATTCCGGAACTTCATCCATCAAGGCAACTGCCAAGAGAGTCGATGGAAAGAACTTTAAGATAAGATACATAAATCCGGCTTATCAGGAACAGATTGATGCCCTGAATTCGAAGTATGTTGATTATGAAGTCATGCTCTCTCTATCCGGCCCATTCAGTCTTTCCACTTCCGGATTTTACGAAAATTATTTCTACGAGAATCAGGATGGTGATTTCATCAGAAGAAGCCATATTCTGGATTCCGCTACCGGGTATTCCTCTTCTTGCTTCGATCAGGTCGGAATCGTTGGTGATGATGCTTTTTTATCTGACATGTATACGACGGCTTTGATGAACTGCCATTCACTGGATGAAGCAAAGAGTCTTCTTGATGGCCTGAATGGAATATATGATACTGAGTACAAGGCAATCTTCTGCGTACGTATGGAAGATAATGGTCTTTATTCCTTTTCCAAGGATAAATATTCTCCTTTGGATGAAAAGAATGATTTCATCTTCAGTGATGGCAAACCGGTGACGAAGCTCACGGGGCAATTCAAAGAAGTCTACTATGTCGATGATGATCTATATGAAAGCTTTTCCCTGATTGAGTCGAAAACCAATAAGACTCGGATAAGTGAAATCAGGAAAATATAAAAAAGTCCGGTTGAATTCAGACCGGACTTTTTTGAAAGGAAAGGCAATCGGAATTTGATTTTTGTGGAAGATGCTGCAGTTCGGATGGAAGGACGACTGCTTTTATGCCAAGATTGCCGGTTGGCATTTTAGAAAGGAGGGTCCAAATTCGAGTATGATTTGAACATCTATAGGATACCACTACGCTTGTCCGTTTTTTTGGACATGAAAAAAGATTACGAATCAAATCGTAATCTTTGCTCTTGTGATGATGTTTCCTTCCTTATCCTTAAGCAGATAATAGAGTTCATTGTCAATCTTCGTGTAATCGATGGTGAGATTGTCACCTTCCTTCGCTTCCTTGATGTAATTGACTTCCATCTCCTTGTAGGGTAGGTGTCTTAGCTCACTGGATTTCAGGCAATTCATGAAATAACGGATGTAGGAAATATTGTTCAGATGGTTTGAATAGTCGATGTCCGTGGATTCGACAATGACATCCCTATGGATGGTGTTTTCATTGTTGTAGTCTGGGTAGCGGTTGAACAGTCCTTTTATGGACACGTTTTCCTCTTCTGCCTTCAGATCAAGGAATGGTTTGAATTCATCTAAGTTTCTCAGCTTTCTGGTGACCATGTCGATGCTCGAGAGCTGGATATAGGAGGTAAGAAGTGGCTCGTTCTCGTTTTCCCTGTAAAGTCTAGTGCGGAGGATGATGGCGACGGATGATTTTCTTATGGCATCCACCTTGCTATAGATCGTATCCATGAAATGGACCCTGGAATGAAAGATGATATGGTTACGCAATACAACCATGATGGCACGATAGGTGTGATTCAGTTCCTTGGATGAGAAACCGTTGTCACTCAAAAACTCAGTCGTCGCATCTTCGACGATCTTTGCCAATGAAAGCAGTGTGACATGCATACCGCTGTCAACCATGGAATAACGGATTTGGGTTTTCATTTTGATTTCTCCAGTGATGAGTTGCCGTGTATAGGATTACGGCAATTGTGATTGATGAAAGCAGCTTTGCTTATGATGAAGATTATCCAAGGATTGCCTTGATTGTATCTTCATAGCCCTGGATGTCAGAGACGTTGTAAATGTTGACAGGTGTAGTTGCCGTCTTTTTGACAAAGCTGGAAAGTGTCTTTCCTGGACCGATTTCAATGAAGGTATCGACACCTTTGTCAAGAAGGTAACGGATGGAGTCCTCGAAATAGACGGAATGGCAGATCTGAGCCTTGAGGATGTCATTTATCGGTTCATCCATTTCCTTTCCGGAAACGTTATAGATGATTTTGTATGTCGGCTTATTGGGAGTGAAACGGTCAAGCACTTCCTTCAATTCATCGCTGGCATGCTTCAACAGGGAACAATGGAAAGCACCAGAGACATTCAGTGGAATGCATCTTCTTGCCTTGTCCTTGAGCAGAACGATGGCATCATCGACAGCTTTGCTTTCACCGGTGATGACTATCTGTCCAGGACAGTTGTAATTGGCGATTTCGACAATTCCGCTTTTGACTTCCTTCAATGTCTCCTGAATCGTCTCTCTGTCGAGATTGATGATGGCAGCCATCTTAGTAGTTCCAAGTGGAAGGGCGTTCTGCATGATTCTTCCACGGTTGGAGATGATCTCAATGGCATCCTTCAATGTCCACACATCAGAGAAAGTCAAGGCCGTGTATTCGCCCAAGGAAAGACCACAGCAATATTCCGGTTCGATGCCTTTATCCTTCAAGGCAGAGGCGATGCAATAGGATGTCAACAGCATTGCCTTCTGGGCATACATGGTCTGGTTGATCACTCCATCCTTGTCGATGAAGCAAAGATCCCTGACTTCAGGGAAATCATCATAAGTCTTCCTGACGGCTGGAATCTGGTCATAGAAGTCTTTTCCCATATTGACGGCTTGGGCACCCTGACCAGCGAACAAAAAAGCGATTTTCATATATTTACCTTCCTATTTTTCTGAATTTATCATATCTTTGGGAGAGCATATCCTCGACATCCATATTGGAGAGCTGTTCAATTTTTGAAATCAGGTTTTCCTTCAGCTTGTTGGAATAGTCCAAGGAAAGATATCTGAGACCTCCCAAAGGTTCGTGGATGATTTCATCGATGATTCCATATTCAAGAAGATCCTCTGATGTCATCTTCATATAGTTGACAGCTTCCTCCGGCTTTACCTTACCTTTGAAAAGAATGGAGGAAAATCCTTCAGGGGAGAGAACACTGTAGACAGCATTTTCAAACATGTAGATGTAATCTGAAACAGTGAGTGCAAGTGCACCGCCGCTTCCTCCTTCAGAGAGGATGACGGAAATGACAGGGGTCTTAAGCATGGAGAATTCCATGAGGTTTTCGGCTATAGCCCTGGCCTGGCCTCTTTCTTCAGCTCCTTTTCCCGGATAAGCACCGGAAGTATCGACGAAGCAAAGAATCGGTCTATGGAATTTTTCGGCTTCCTTGGCAAGTCTCAATGTCTTTCTGAAACCTTCCGGAGATGTCATGCCGAAATTTCTTTTGATTTTTTCACTTGTGTCGGAACCTTTGGCCTGTGCCAAGATGGTTACCGGATATTTCCCCAGATAGCCGATACCGGATATGATGGAGGCATCATCGGAATAATATTGGTCACCATGTAGTTCATAGAATTCAGTGATAAGATGTGAAATCAGGGTCTTTGCCTTGATTCTTTTGTCGCTTCTGGCAATACAAACCTTATCCCAAGCTGTTAGGTTGGCATATGTTTCCTGCTTGAATTTCTTCAGCGCATCTTTCTTTTGAAGATATTCTTCACTTTTTGGATCCAGTGTGAGAAGCTCCTCTTCCAAAGCTTCTATCTTCATTTCATTTTCTTCCAAGATCATTATCTGTAATTATGAAGCTTTAACAAGAGACCCAAGGTCTTCTTCATATCCTTTCTTTCCACGATATTGTCGATATATCCTTTGCTAAGAAGGAACTCTGCTGTCTGGAAATCCTTCGGCAGGGTTTCCTTGATGGTCTGTTCGATGACTCTCTTTCCGGCAAAACCGATAAGAGCCTTTGGCTCTGCCAGGGTGATGTCGGCTAGACTTGCAAATGAAGCAGAAACACCACCGGTCGTCGGATCAGTCATTACGACGATGAACAGTTCTTTTTCCTTGAGTTTTCCAATTGCCTGACTGGTCTTTGCCATTTGGAACAGGGAAATGACACCTTCCTGCATTCTGGCACCTCCAGAGCATGTAAAGATGATGAGAGGCTTATGTTCCTTAAGTGCCTTTTCGGCCAACAAGGTGACTTTCTCACCGCAGATCGAACCCATGCTACCCATCATGAAATAGGAATCCATGACGCCGACCAGGACACTGATGGAAGAAATCTTTCCATCAACACAGACGATGGATTCATCATCTCCTGATGTTTTTTTGGCTGTTTCCAGCTTATCCTTGTATTCCGGAAAGTCAGTATATTTTTCTTCGATGTTCTCGAATATGACGGTGTATCCTTCATCCATGACCTGGTCCAATCTTTCATGGGCATGAAGTCTTCCATGATGTCCGCAGCTCGGGCATACATGAAGATTGGAGGTGTATTCCTCGTTTAGGAGAGTCTTTCCGCAATGCGGACATTGGACAAGAAAGCCTTCCGGGATTTCTCTGGGAGTGGAGGTTTCAGGTTTTCTGATCTGAAGCTTGTCCAAGGCTTCAGAGAATTCCTTCAGCTCTTCTTTTCTTTTACTGAATGAGTCTGACATTGTTTTCTAGCTCCTTTAGTGCCTCTTCCACAAAGGAAGTGTTGAAGTTGCCCAGGATGTATTTGGTATGATGCATGAGGTAGTAATGGAATTCAATGGTGGTCGGGACGCCTTCAATGATGAGTTCAGCCAGGGCCTCACGCATCTTTCTGATGCATTCAAGTCTTGATTCGCCATGTACGATGAGTTTGAGAATCATGGAATCGTAGAAAGGTGGAATCTCATATCCAGGATATACGGCAGTGTCGATTCTGACCCCCTTGCCTCCAGGAAGATTCAGGAAAGTGATCTTGCCTGCAGAAGGACGGAAGTCATTGTTGATGTCTTCGGCGTTGATTCTGCATTCGATGGCAAATCCATTCTGATGGATGTCTTCTTGTCTGTATGGAAGCTTGTTTCCCGCTGCTATTTTGATCATCAGCTTCACAAGGTCTATACCGGTGATTTCTTCGGTGATGGAATGTTCTACCTGGATTCTGGTATTCATTTCGATGAAATAATAGTTTTCATCTTCGTCAACCAAGAATTCGATGGTTCCGACTGAATCATAATTGGTTGCCTTGCAAGCCAGGATTGCAGAATCATAAAGCTTTTTCTTCAGTTCATCGGAAATGGACTGACAGGGTGCTTCCTCAAGAATCTTCTGCTTTCTCCTCTGCATGGAGCAATTTCTTTCGAAAAGGTGTATGCAGTTATGATGTTTGTCAGCAACGACCTGAACCTCGACATGCTTTGGATTGAGGACTAATTTTTCGACATAAAGTTCATCGTTTCCGAAGAATTTCTTTGCTTCTTCCTTGGCTTCGTTGTATTTGTCAAGAAATTCCTTTTCACTGGAAACCTGACGGATGCCTTTGCCTCCGCCACCGGCGCTAGCCTTGATCAGGACAGGGAAGCCGATTTTCTGGGCGATTGCCAATCCCTCCTCACCACTGACTGCTCCATAGGATCCTGGAACGATAGGTACTCCGGCTTCCTTCATCATGGAGATGGCTTCGGACTTGTTTCCCATTTTCTCCATGACATCTGGATTGGGACCAATCCAGGTAAGTCCGCAGGTGATGACCATTCTTGCAAAGAGAGGTGATTCACTTAGGAATCCAAAGCCCGGATGAATCGCATCACAACCAGTCATGCAGGCGGCCGAAATAATGCTGGCCATGTTCAGGTATGACTGATCAGATGATGGTCCGCCGATGCAAACTGCCTCATCGGCAAACTGGACATGAAGGGCAGATTTGTCCGCCGTTGAATAGATGGCGACGGTCTGGATTCCCATCTCCTTGCAGGCTCTGATGATTCTTACGGCGATTTCGCCTCGGTTGGCAATCAAGATTTTCTTGAACATAGTCAGTCTCCCAAGACAAACAGTGCCTGATCGAATTCCACCATGTCACCTTCGTTGGCAAGAATTTCCAGTACGGTACCATCCTTGTCGGCGGTGATTTCATTCATGACCTTCATGGCTTCAATGATACAGAGCTTGTCTCCTTTTTTGATATGCTGTCCAACAGAGACAAAAGGCTTTCCATCCTGATATGGAGCCTGATGGTATGTGCCGACCAATGGTGATTTGATGGTCTTGCCAGAGGTGGGCTTGACTTCTTCCTTGTTTTCTTCATTGGAAGCTTCAACAATTGGTGTACCATTTACGACAATAGGCGTCATTTCCTTTGTCAGCTTGATTTTCACGCCATCATCTTCGACTTCCAAGGAAGAGATGTTCGCTTTTTCAAACAGATGGATTACTTTTTCTATTTCTTCGAGTTTCATTATCTGGAACCTCCTTTTTTCTTTTCAACCAAGGCAACGACATCATTTACCGTGATGAGGGTCTTGAGTTCTTCAGGTTCAATCTTGATTTTGAAATGTGTCTCCAGCTCCAGGGCCATTTCAACGGCATAAAGGGAATCAAAGGAAAGATCTTCCTTTAGTCTTGCCTCAGGGTTGATCTTATCTTCCTTTACGTTTGCAGTATCAATCAATAGTTGCTTTACTTCTTCGAACATTGTCGAAACCTCCTATTTTTGGCCTTTGTTTCTTTCTTCGTCCCAGAAATTCTTCAGGAATATCTTATAGGCACCTTCCGTGAATGGTGGTTTGCTGAGTGACTGCAGTTCTTCAGCGGAAAGGGTTCCTTCATTTCGAAATACTTCACCTGCCTTTATGAATTTGTCGAGATAGCGGTTTAATTTGTTCTCGTTATGCAGATCGACAAGTGTCTTCATCTGTGGAACGAGAATCGGCGTATAGTTTCCTTTTCCCATTATGGCGTCATGTTGAGCTATCAAGGCCTGATAGACACCATTCGTTTCGGTATATGCACAGGTCGAAATCAGAATAAATCTCTTGCTTGCATCCGGATACCTAAGTCCGTGGAAGGACTCGCCGTTATCAGGAGCTTTCTGTCCTTCATATGTGGACATCATGCAGAGAAGTCTGTCAGTGAGAACCTTCATGATTCCCGGCATGGAGAAATAATAAAGCGGATAGGAACAAATGATGATGTCAGAATCAAGAATCTTCTGCTTGACCATATTCACATCATCGTCTTTTATGACGCATTCACCCGCCGTTCTTCCCCAGCAGGAGAGGCATCCCATGCAAGGTCTAATGTGGAGAGCAGAAACATCGATCATTTCTATTTCCAGGTCCGATTTGAAGTTAAGTCCCTTTAAGAAGGCCTTTGTGACGATGAGGGTATTGCTGAGAGTCCTTCTTGGAGAACCATTCAACACCAAAACCTTCCTGGGGGAAAATTTATTCTCCATAGATGGCTTCTTTGTTGACGGAAGTGAATGTCATGCTTCCTTTGGCATACACAACATCATCTACCTTTACGATGGCATCAAAGCTTGTGAGAGGACCAAGAACCTTGCTCTTCTTTACCGTGATGACAAGTGTGTCACCTGGTATGACAGGCTTGATGAACTTGAAATTGTCGACTTTCAGAAGGACATAGATCTGACCATCCTTCACTCCGTCGGAATCGATGACCAAGGAACTGAGCTGTGCACAGCATTCGATGACAAGGACACCTGGCATGATTGGAGCATCAGGAAAATGACCCATGAAATATGGCTCGTTGACAGAAACGTTCTTGATTCCGGTGGCAGAGACGTTTGGCTCAAGTTCGATGACTTTCTCAATCATCTGGAATGGTGGACGCTGTCTGATCTTCTTATTGATGTCGTTGATATTCATTACTGCTTTCATTATAAGGATAAACCTCCATCGAGTGTGATGACCTGACCGGTGAGATAGCTTGCCTCATCGCTGACGAGCATGCTGACGACATTGGCGATATCTTCTACTTCACCAAGTCTGTGAAGCGGAATTCTGTCAAGGTTGGCCTTCATCTGTTCTTCAGGGATGTGATCGAGCATTTCGGTCTTGATGAAGCCTGGTGCGATGGCGTTGACACGGATTCCATATCTTGCCAGTTCCTTTGCAGCAGTGGCAGTGAAGGAATTGACGGCACCTTTCGTTGCGGAATAGACCGTCTGACCTGGCAAGGCGAATTTTCCGGAAACAGAGGACATGTTGACGATTGCTCCATGCTTCTTTCTCATCATCTTCAGGGCAACCTGTTGCGTGCAGTAGAAATAACCTTTGATGTTGAGATTTGTGCAGAGGTCAAGATTGTCCGGATTCATCATCAAAAGATATTCATCCCTGACGATGCCGGCGTTGTTGACGAGAACATCGATCTGGCCATAGGTCTTGAAGACTTCGTTGACCATCTTCTTTACTTCGTCGAGCTTGGAAACATCAGCCTTGTAGGCAATGGCTTCTCCCCCGTCGGCCTTGATTGTTTCGACAGTATTGAGTGCTGCTTCTTCGCCATGGGAGTAGTTGACGACGACAAGATAACCATCTTTTGCCAAACGGATGGCAACACCTTTTCCGATTCCCTTGGAGGAACCTGTGACAATTGCGACTTTCATGAATGATTCTCCTTTTTTATTTGCTGATGATGACGGCAGTATAGCTTCCACCGGAAGCAAAGGCCGTGACCAAGATGTGCTTCATATCCTTGCCATAGGCAGTTGTGTTGATGACACCGGACTTCTTGAGAAGGTAGCAGGATTTGTCTTCCTTGACGGTCTCAGAGACAAGCAGTGAAGCATCGACCAAGGAAAGAAGTGCTGCATTGGCTCTGGCTTCACCGATTCTTCTCTTTGTGGAGATGATCGGCAAGGTTTCGAGTCTGTCTTTGAAGACCTTTTCATAGACATTCTTTTCAAGATCGTCGATGGCTTTCATGCCATTTGCGAAACCGGAAATGGCAGAGATGTCATCGATGGTAAGATGTGCTTCCTTCATGGCTTCGAGAATGGCTTTTTCCAGGGCAGCTTCTGATCCGGAAACATGTCCATATGGAACAGCGGAGTTGAATGTGGCATATCCGGAAATCTTTCCGTAGGTCTTCACGCCTCTGTCCTTGGCATGTTTCTCGGATTCGAGAATCAGACTTGTGGCACCATCGGAAAGAACGAAGCCGTTGGATGAGGAGTATGGTTCGACATAACCATCGGCGACATATCCGAGCTGATGATATAACTGGCTGGTGATTGAGATGTTTTCATCGCTTCCGCTGACAAGGACCATTTCTTCCTTCTTGTTTTCAAGGATGTTCATGGCATAGCCGATGGAGGCAAGACCAGACTGTGGACCATTGCAAATGGTGACGTTGTAACCCTTGATGCCGGTGTAGATGGAAAGGTATCCCGCAGCGGCATTATATACGGTATTCGGGAACTTGAAGGCTGAACCAGCTGCATTTCCCTTTTCGGCCAAGGTTTCCTCAAAGAGACAACCCATGCCCATGGCACCTTCGCTCGTGCCATCGACGATGCCGATCTTCGTGGCATTGTCGTCAGTTATGGTGATGTTTGCATTCTTCAGCGCTTCGACACCGGAGAATGTTTCCAACTGTGAGACGACATCCCATTTTCTGTAGATGGACATCGGAATTCCGATGCTTGCGAAGTCCTCCTTGGAGATTTCGGAATGGACGTCACTTCCTTCGACCTTAACGTCATTATTGAAATTTTCGACATATTTTTCAAAACCGTTGCCAAGTGGAGTGACGATGCCAAATCCGGTGATGACCTTATTGTCAAGATCCTTATCCACTTTGACGTCACCGACCTTGTCGGAGAAAATGATGGATGCATTGTTTCCGCCAAAGGCAAAGGAATTGTTCATGACGTAATCCAACTTCTTTTCCTTTGCAACATTTGGAACAAAGTCGATATCTCCGGCATTTTCCTTCAATTGAGGCATATCCTCATCAGAGAAGCCTAGCGTCGGAGGAATGATGGAATTGTTGAGAGACTTGATGCAGAAAATGGCTTCGATGGAACCTGCTGCGCCAAGACAATGTCCCACCATCGGCTTGGTGGAGGAAACGCTGAGCTTGTCGTTGTCTGCACCGAAGATGGTCTTGAGTGACAGGAATTCGGCATAGTCATTCTTGTGGGTACCAGTACCATGGGCGTTGACATAACCGATTTCCTTGGCATCGATGCCGGAATTTCTGATGGCCCAGTTGATGGCGTTCATCTGTCCTTCGCCATCTTCCCTAGGGGCAGTGATGTGGTGGGCATCGGTGGAGACACCGCTTCCGAGAACCTCACAGTACATATGTGCTTTTCTCTTCATTGCGTGTTCATAGGATTCGACGATGAGAATGCCACTACCTTCTCCGAGGTTGATGCCTGTGGTATGGTTGAAGGAGGAACACTGTTCTGGATCCATGGCGTGGAGGGCGAGGAATCCGGCATATGGAACGCTGGCAAAGGCATCGGTACCACCGCAGATGACAACATCTGCTCTGCCGTCACGGATAAGGTCTGTGGCATAGGAGATGGACATGGTACCTGCTGCACAGGCGTTGGCAATGGTGGTTACGACACCACCTGCATTGACATATCTTGCGACCTGGGAAGAGATGCATGCCATAGGCATCTGAAGAATCTCTTTGGTTTCCTTTCCTTTGGTGTAATAGTTCTCGATGGCATCGACACCTGCGACGCAGTTGCCGATGATGCAGGAAACGCGGGAGGAATCCTCAAATTCTTCAATTCCGGCGTCTTTCAGAGCTTCTTTTGCGGCATGAATGCATAATTTTGTTGCCCTGTCGAGATATTCCCCATTTCCGATGTCGCTAAGGTCGGTATGGACTTCGCTTGCCTTCTTTGCATAGCATCCTTCGGTTGGAACGGATGTGATTTCCTTTGTACCTGAAATGCCTTTGATCGCGTTATCGAAGCATTCCTGGACATTGTCACCGATGGAAGTGATCATTCCTAAGCCGGTGACGACACAACGATTTTTGTTTTCAGTCATTTTCTTTTGTTTCCTTTGTGATTTTCAAATATTCAAATTGTGAAGAAAAAAAGTGGCATAATGCCACTTTCATGTACGATGTTTACTTCTTGTTGGCAATGATATAAGCAGCGATGGTATCAATGCTTCTGAAGTTTTCCTTGGCAACACCAGTCATGGAAACCTGATATTGTTCATCGATGTGGGAGATGATTTCGATGGAATCAATGGAATCAAGTCCGATTTCAGTGCCTTCGAACAATGGAGTGGAGAATTCAAGGCTGTCTGCATCGACACCGAGATTCTCGACGATGAAATCCTTAAGGTCCTGCTTAACTTCGTTTTCGTTCATGATTAATTTTTCCTTTCATCAATTAAGATAAACTTTCGATATATTATATAAAATAATATAGCTGAATGTCAAAAACTGACGTTGCAATTGTATCACCCTATTTTGCCTCGGACAATACATTCACTTCGGAATGGACATATTTTCTTTGATTTGTCGCATCAATTCATGCTGTTTTAAAGGAATATATATTTCAAAATAATGACTATTCATGTATTTTGACAAAATAATGGAGATTTGGAAAAATCTCAAAACATATGGCGGATATTTCATCCACGGAGAGGTCAAAGTCATTCTCCACCCATAGTTCGACTACGTTCAGCATGGCACTCATCAATGCCTCAAGCTGATATTCCTCCTTCTTGTCATATCTTTTCTTTTCCATTTCCGGAAGGTATTTGAGCAACGAGGATACCCTTGCCTTGAATATGAGCCTTACGATTCGTTCGTTATTCTTGACTATCGTAAATAGATTCTGATACCACTTCTCGGGATGGGTGATGTTTTCCTTCGTATTCAGTCCATTGAACAGAAGGTGGAAGACCGAAATGGAAAAATCCTTGAGGATATCTTCCTTTGATTTGTAGTTTCGGTAATAGGCTGACCTTGATACACCCGCCTTCTCCACGATTTCCGTCACGGAAATATCCTGGATTTCCTTTTTTCCCAAAAGATAGACCAATGCTTCCTGGATCGCGTTCTTGGTCAGATGATTTATTTCTTCGTTGGATAGTTTCAGATTTTTGTTTTCATTCATTTGATTTTTTTCTTCATTGTCAAAAGGTAGCTGTTTTCGGTTTCTTCTGCCTTGATGATGTCAAAGGAATCAAGATATAAGGATGCTTCCTCATTTACAGGAAGAAGATTCCTGGAAATCGGTGATATGCCTTGATGTACTTTTGAAAGATAATCTCTTGAGATATCATGGACGATTGCCAATATGCCATCCTTTGAAAGAACTTCTAGGGATTTTCTCTTGAATTTCCCAAGATCGAGGAAGTGGGGATAGGAATCAAACAGGACGATTTTGTCAAAACCTTTCCTTTTCGTCAAATAGAAATCTTCATTGACAAAAGTCACTTTTGAATCCGGTATTCCTTTTTCCAGGGCAAAATGTATCATCTTGTCGGAAAGATCCATGGCAATGACGGTTTCTAGGCTTCTTTCATATAGTCTTTCTGATATTACGCCTTTTCCACATCCGAGATCGAGAACACTGTCACCTTTTCTTATTCCGATTTCATCGAGCAGGGAATCTATGAGACAAAAATCTTTTTTTGCGCCGTTGTCATATTCCTCTGCGATGCTGTTGAAGAATTGCTGTATTATATTCATGTTCGTTTTTCTTTTTGATAAATGTTAGCATAATTCCATCTGTTTACCAATCAGATGAACGATATTCTCATTATCATATGAAGAACAATGATGAATTTCAGGGAGGTATAAGACATGATCAAGGCAATCCTGTTTGACCTGGATGGAACACTCTTGCCAATGGATGAGAAAAAATTCACCGAAAAATATTTTTCGCTGTTGGCAAGGAAACTTTACCCTTTAGGTTATGAACCCAAAAAACTTGTGAATGCCATTGTGGCAGGACTTGAAAAAATGTATGCAAATGACGGAACGGAATCAAACGAGGCTGTCTTCTGGAATACATTCAATACTTTTTATGATGAAGACAAAAGGAAGGACTCCGAAACATTCCTTTCCTTCTATGAAAACGAATTTTCCAAGACAAGGGATGAGACAAAGCCTAATCCCATGGCAAGGGAAATCATCGACTTCTGCAAGTCCCATTTTGACAAGGTAATTCTTTCGACTAACCCTATTTTTCCACTTGAAGCACAGAAGATGAGATTGTCTTTTGTTGGACTTGAATATGACGATTTTGATTTTGTGACCGATTATTCCAATTCCGGCCATTGCAAACCAAATCCGTGTTTCTTCAAGGATGTTTTGGATAAATGCCATCTTCTGCCAGAGGAAGTCATTCTTTTCGGAAATGATTATCTTGAGGATGGAGACTGTGCTTCATCATTGGGAATCAGGACATATCTCATCGATGGATGTCTTTTACATAAGGAAAAGGCAAAAGGTGATTATCCGGTCTTATCCATGAGTGAAGTCATACCTACCTTGGAAAAGGAAATCCTTAACAATGGAACTCACTGAAATCATAAAAAGACGGTATTCCACAAGAGATTATTCTTCCAAGGAAGTTCCTCTCCCGTTGCTTAGGGAGGTCATCTCCGAGGCTAGACTTGCCCCATCGGCAAAGAACCATCAACCTTATCGTGTCATCTGTATCAGGAATGCCTCAATCATTGAAAAACTGAAAAAAGAACAGATTCCCCTGTTTAATTCACAATGTGTCCTGGTTTTTCTTGGAAGCTATGACCTAGCTTGGAAAAACAAGAGAGATGAAGGGAAAGGAAGTCAGGAAATGGATCTTTCCATATTCATGACATATGTCAACCTTTTACTTGAAGACAAAGGAATCTCATCCTGCATCATTGGTGCCTTTGACAAAGTTGCAGTATCAAATATTCTCGATATTCATGATTCTTTTACTCCTTATGCCTTAATGACCGTCGGCTATGCGTCAAAGCAGTCGGAACCCTGTTCTCCATTTCATGACCATAGGAAGGATATCGATGAGTTGTTCACCGTGGTCGATTGAAATCTCTTGCATTCCCTTTTTCTGAATCCTATACTATCAGCGTTACGGCGGGACTGCATATTGCGGTTGAGAGGGTTTAAACCCGACGCTTAGAACCTGTTGGTCAAGACCAGTGTAGGGAGTAAACAAAACGATCGATTGTTCACTTGTCTATTTGCCTTGCCCGATTTGGTCAAGGCTTTTTTAATAGCCGGAAAGGTCATTTATGGAAGAAGCAAGGACGAAAAATAAATTTAGTAGGGAGAAATCCCAAAAATCGATTGCCCAGATCGTCATCTCGGGCATGATGCTGGCTTTGGCAATTGCCATGGAAGGTATTTCCAAATGCATACCTTTCTTTTCATGGCCACTTGGTGGATCTGTATCCATCACGATGGTTCCCTTGATACTTGTCGGTCTGTATTGTGGTCCATTATATGGTGTCGTCATTTCCGTTCTCTTCGGTGTCTTCAATTTCCTGCTTGATGGTGTCATTTCCTGGACACCGAATGTCACGGCTGTCATTCTCTCCCTGATCTTGGATTATGTCATTGGCTTTGGTGCATGTGGACTTAGCTCCATCTTCAGGAAGAAATTCTTCCAAAAAGATAGATTTGCCTGTCTTTATGCTACTCTGCTTTGTGGATTTGTCAGACTTGTTTCCAGCTTCTTCAGCGGCATGATCGTCTTTACCACGGCTTTTGACTACAGTTCCACGTCAGGACTTACGCCGGCGTTCACCTGGGCTGGATTCACTTATTCATTGGGCTACAATGCCGGATATATGTTGCCTAGCATCGCACTTGACATCCTTGTCTTCTTCGTTCTTATCAAGCCGTTGTTCATTTCCCTTGATACGACAATCGTGAAGAATCTTGCTCCAAAGAACAGCGAGGAAACTAAATCCCTTCCTCTTCCCTCTTTCCTACAGATGCTTCCCATCTATCTTCTTTTCGAAGTTGCCTTTGGCATCGTCAGCATGATTCCATCTCTCAAGGTAAGTTATTTTGGATACTTTGGCATTATGCTTGGTGTCGGACTTGTCAGCTACATATTGGTAGGTCTTATCAAGAAGAAAGATGAGATGAGTGTTAATCAAAGAATTCTTTATATCGTTTATCTTTTCGTTTCCCTTGTCGGCATCGCCTTATGCATCACCGGATGTGTTTCACCTGTCACATATGGTGCCACGTCCTATTCTGAATAAAGCTTGTAAAAAAAGAATTTTTTTGTCAAATAAGATGGATGGAATGCTTCATCCATCTTTTTATTCATCTGATTTTTTTCTATAATTTAGTCAAGGAAGTAATGAAATATGGATAATTGGTTCATCTCGCTTGTCGATAGATTTGATGGATACGGAATTGCCGTATATGTTCTTCTGACCTGCCTCATTGCCGGTCTTCTTTCTTCCATCATCGGATTGGAAAGAGAATTCAAGGGTCAGCCTGCGGGTCTTAGGACACATGTACTCGTTTCAATAGGATGCTGTCTTCTCATGTCGTTATCCATCTATGCCATAAAGAGAGCAGTCCAAGACACAAGCTACAGTTCCCTAAGCTATGATGCAAGCAGAATCGGTGCCGGTATCCTTTCCGGCGTCGGCTTCATCGGTGCGGGAACCATCATAAAAAGCGGACTGAACATCCGTGGACTTACCACAGCTGCCACATTGTGGCTTACGGCTGCTCTTGGTATGGCATGCGGTTGTGGATTCATCTTTGAGGCAGTCATCGTCGCCATCGTCAGCATGTTCTTCCTCATATCGCTTACCTATGTCGAGAAATTCTTTGAGAAAAGGTCTCCTACCTTCGTCCTGTTGGTTCAGAATGATGACGGATATGAAGAGGAAATCCGCAAGGAAGCATCCAATTATGAAATGCATATCAAGAACATGATCGTCCTGGGAGAAGAAAAAAAGGATGAAGATTCCTATACCAGGATCCTTGTGAAACTTTCTTTCAGACCGGATAAGGAAATGTTACGTCTCTTTGAACAGAGACTTCATTCCCTGGATCAAGTCAAAATGGTCGAGAGAATTCATTGATTCATCTTTTTTCATGAACTTTCCTTTTTCTGATTGTATACGCTTTATATGAATAAATTTAAATCAGGAAATATCTTTTCATTGCCAATATAATGAATGATTATTAAAATATAGATATTTTTATGGGGGTTGTCTGATATGAAAGCATTGATCGTCGAAGACAAGGCACCGCTTGCCGATGCCGTCAAGGATTATCTGAAGATGAAAAAAGTTGACACCATCGTCAGATATGATGGCATGGAAGGCTACAAGGAAGCCCTTGTGGGAAACTTTGATGTCATGATTCTTGATCTCATGCTTCCTGGCAAGGATGGCTTTTCCATCATCAAGGATCTCAGGGCCAATAAGATAGAGACTCCAATCCTCGTGCTTTCCGCAAAATCTTCCACTGAGGACAAGGTCGAATGTCTTCTTGCCGGTGCCGATGACTATCTCACAAAACCATTCGTGCTTGAGGAACTCCTTGCCAGACTTCTTACTCTTACGAGAAGAAAAGGCAATATCATCCCCAACGAAATCACATTCGGAGATATCCGTCTGAATAAGCTTACACATGCCCTTTCCCGTGGAGAACTTTCCGTTTCCCTTTCGTTGAAGGAATATCAGATCATGGAAATCCTCATGACGAATTCCAAGAAGATCGTCGAAAAGGATTTCATCATTTCCAAGGTATGGAATTCCAAGGATGACAGGGACTACAATTCTGCCGAGGTCTATGTCTCCTTCCTCAGAAAGAAGCTTGTCGGACTCAAGGCGGAAAGCACGATCCGTTCAGTTAGGAACCTTGGATATAAGCTAGTGGAAAAAACGGATGAAAACTAAGAAGACCCAAAATACCAGTCAACTCATTCTGCATGAAAGAATCTCCATCACGGTGCTTGTCATGTCCGTGATGGCGATATTCATTTTCTTTGTCGGTTTTTTTGTTCCTTTTTTCCAAAGAAGAAACATCCGAGTCTCTGCCTACAAGACATTGGATCAGGCTGTCATAAAGTGTGTCAATGCGACATATGGCTACGGGTCGAATGACAATCTGCTCAGTGAATACAACAAAAGCATCTTTGTTGTCATCAAGGACAACGACGGAACTCATTTTTTCCCTGAATCCATGGACAATCAGACAAAGATCACACTTCAGGATAAATTTACTACAATCAGCGTGAAACAGAATTCGAGGGAAAACAGTCTCAACGATTCCGTATTCCTCTCCTATATGGATTCTGATTATGTCGAGTCGAATCTTTCCATCGAAAAAAGCAAGGAAATCATCTCCAAACCGATTGATGTTCCTGACGAGGCATTGATATATGCCGGCATCGACAAGAAACAGGAACTCGATGCCGCATCTTCTTTTGCCCTGATTTTAGGCGTAGTCCTCCTCATCGGCTTTGTCTGTCTTCTTCCGATAATCTACCTCATTTCCTCAAGGGTCATGAAACCGACAAAGGATACCATCCGACATGAAAAGGAATTCGTGGCCAATGCCTCCCATGAACTGAAGACACCGCTTGCCATCATCACGGCTGATGCGGAAATACTCAAGGAAAAGAATCCGGAAAACTACGAATATGTCAACAATATCATCAACCAGTGCAACAACATGAACGAAACCGTGCTTGATATGATTGATCTATCCAAGCTTGAGGCAGTACAGAGGAATCTCGAGGATGTCAATTTCTCCGAACTTCTTCTTAACCTCTGCCTTTCCTTTGATGCATTGGCGTTTGAGAGAGAAATCGATTATGCGTATGATGTCGATGAGAACATCATCCTTCACGATGCGGATAAGAAGAATCTCACACGTCTTGTCAATCTTCTCATCGACAATGCCATGAAATACACGGAAGACCCGAAATATATCAGAGTTTCACTGAAGATGGTGAAGAAGGAACCGGTGTTCAAGGTCTATAATTCGGGATGCCAGGTATTTGACGAAGACCGGGAAAAAGTCTTCGAAAGATTCTACCAAGGCAAATCCGGTGCTGACAATGAAAGAAAAGGCTCTGGACTCGGACTTGCCATCGTCAAGCAGATCTGTGACACTTACAAATATCGTATTTCCATCGACTCACATTATCACAAGGATATGATGTTTACCATTTTGATGAAATAAATGTTGAAACGGCTTTCACTGAAAAGTTCCTGTTTTTTGTATGCTTTCCTTATGTTAATATAATCTATATTTCAATTTCGCCGTCTTTCAGTATCTTACTTGTTCAGAAAAGGAGCCAAATCATGCAAAACAAGATTGTTATGGAAGGTATCACATTCGACGACGTGTTATTATTGCCCCGGTATTCGGAAATCACTCCGGATATGGTTACGCTCAAGTCTAGACTGACAAAACATATCACCTTGAACATTCCTCTTCTTTCCGCTGCCATGGATACGGTCACGGAAGCAGACATGGCCATCGCCTTGGCCAGGGAAGGTGGCATAGGCATTATCCATAAGAATATGACCATTGAACGTCAGGCCAAGGAAGTTGACAAGGTAAAGAGAAGTGAGAATGGCGTCATCACCGATCCTATCACTCTTTCCCCTGACAAGACATTACAGGATGCCTTGAAGATTCTTTCTGATTACCATATTTCTGGCATTCCGATCACCGATGAGGACAGAAAGCTCATTGGTATCATCACCAACCGCGACCTCAAGTTCGAACATAATCTGACAAAGAAGATTTCCGAAGTCATGACAAGCGAGAACCTTGTCGTCGGCAAGGTCGGAACAACGCTTGACGAGGCAAAGGAAATCCTTGCCCGTGCCAAGAAGGAAAAACTTCCTATCGTCGATGATGAATTCCATCTCTGTGGTCTTATCACCATCAAGGATATCGACAAAATCCAGCAATATCCGAATTCCGCCAAGGACAAATATGGAAGACTCCTTTGCGGCGCCGGAATTGGCATCACCAAGGATTATCTCATTCGTGCCAAGGCTTTGATAGATGCGGGTGTCGATGTTCTTGTCCTTGACAGTGCCCACGGCGACAGCAAAAATGTCGTACTAGCCCTCAAGGAACTCAAGAAGAATTTCCCGGATACTGATGTCATCGCTGGAAACATCGCTACCTATCAGGGAGCCAAGGATCTCATGGAAGCCGGTGCGGATGCCGTAAAGGTCGGTATGGGACCTGGTTCCATCTGTACCACGCGAGTCATCTCCGGCATGGGTGTTCCTCAAATCACTGCCATCATGGAAGCAAAGAGAGCCAGTCTCGAATATGACTGTCCGATCATCGGTGATGGCGGAATCAAATATTCCGGTGACATCACCAAGGCTCTTGCAGCCGGTGCCGACACCGTCATGATGGGTGCAATCTTCGGAGGCTGTGAGGAAGCTCCTGGAGATACCGAAATCTTCCATGGAAGAAAATACAAGGTCTATCGTGGCATGGGTTCCCTTGCTGCAATGGAACAGGCCCACGGTTCTGCTGACAGATACTTCCAGTCAGGACATAGAAAACTTGTTCCTGAAGGTGTCGAAGGCAGAGTCCCATTCAGAGGCAATGCAAGCGACGTCATCTTCGAACTTCTCGGCGGTATCCGTTCCGGTATGGGATATCTAGGCGTCACGACCATCAAGGATCTTCAGGATAAGAGCGAATTCGTCAAGATTACCTCCGCTTCCCTCAAGGAATCCCATCCACACGACATCGACATCACCAAGGAAGCTCCTAACTACTACACTGAAAAATAAGATAACTACAAAGACTGTCACGGACTGGTATGAATGTACTGGTCTTGTGACAGTTTTTTTATGGAAATTAAACAATTTGACTGAAAAGAACTTGTCATAATGTGATATGTGTAATTAAATCTGTCTTGCACATATCGAGATACTTGATTTTTTTTTTTTTTTTGAGTATTCTTTCTTTTAAAAGAAAGGATTTTAAATCGTATGAAAAACAAAAAATTGATGTTGATTGCAGCTATCAGTGCAGGTTTGTTCGGGTTGGCTGGATGTGGTGAAGATTCAACCACCATAGATAGCAGTACCTCATCTGACAATCAGATTTATGCTGTTTATGAAAATTATCAGGCCAATGGTGGTTCACTTTCTTACGAAGAATGGTTGGCTTCCATCAAAGGTGAAAAAGGTGACACCGGTGCAACAGGTGCCCAGGGTGAAAAAGGCGAAAAAGGTGAAAAAGGCGACAAGGGCGATACCGGAGCCGTTGGTGCTGATGGTAAGTCAGTGACATCCATAACCAAGACATCTTCTTCCGGAAATGTCGACACTTACACTATCACTTATTCTGATGGTACTACCTCACAATTTACTGTCACGAATGGCCAAGATGGAGCCGCTGGTGCCCAGGGCGAAAAAGGCGAGAAGGGAGATACCGGTGAAGCTGGTGCCCAGGGCGAAAAAGGCGAAAAGGGTGATACCGGTGAAGCTGGTGCTCAGGGCGAAAAAGGCGACAAAGGCGATACCGGAGCCACTGGTGCCCAGGGTGAGAAAGGCGAGAAGGGAGATACCGGAGCCACTGGTGCTCAGGGCGAAAAAGGCGAGAAGGGAGATACCGGAGCCACTGGTGCCCAGGGCGAAAAAGGCGAGAAGGGAGATACCGGAGCTGCTGGTGCCCAGGGCGAAAAAGGCGAGAAGGGTGATTCCGGTCGTGTTGGTTTCCTGGTCAAAAGCGAGGATGAACTTGCAGCTGCCGTGTCCATCAATAACTCTTACGTCATGCTCTTAAGCGATATTTCCTTATCGAATACACTTGTTGTCAATAATGATGTCACCATTAACTTAAATGGAAAGACAATAACAAATGACAATGAAACTGCTATTAATGCAAGCGGTGAAGATGCTGATGTTTTGGTTGCCAATGGTAAGGTTATCTCCAATGGAAACTGCGGATTGACTGCTACTGACCATGCAAAATTGACCGTTGATGATGTTACGGCTGAAGCTCAGGAAGCATGTTTGGTTGCTTATCAATATTCAACTTTGATTGTTAATAGTGGAAATTATACTTCAAGGGATAATTTTGTCGTAGGTACTAACGGAACGGTCAGTACTACGAAAGGTGACTGGGGACATAATACCATCCAAATCAACGGTGGTGAGTTCAATGGCAATATTTCTACAAAGGGATTCATTGCCTGTGGTGTATATGTTGCCAATAGCGATGATGTCTGCATTAATGGAGGAACATTCAATATTACGGATGGTGTGGGTGTCCTTGCACGTTCTGGCAAAACGATTGTTAAAGAAGATGTCAAATTCAATTTTAAACCCACTGATGGTGGAATCACAGCTGGCTGGGTTGGTGATACTAAGATCAACGTTCCGACTGGTTATGATGTAGTTAGAGATGACATTGCCGATTATCCAGGTGGAAAACCTTCCGTTGATGCCGCTGAATCGTTTAAAGTTCATGCTTTGGACTATGTCATGGTTACGAACGAAAAAGAATTAAGGGATGCAACGGAATCTACTGACAATACGTTGTCCAATGTGTATTTGGAAAATGATATCAGTATTGCTCAGCGTATCGATGTCAAAGGAAAAAATATTCAGATAAATTTGGGAAGTCATAAGATTACCATGGCAAGTGGAAATACAACTGGGCAGTGTTTCAATTTCATCGGTGTCATTGCTACTCTCTCAAATGGAACAATCGATGGAACAGCTATTACTCAAGTAGCCGGCAGTGGTGATACAAACGAATGTGATCCTATTATCTCAAGAAATGGTGCTGCTGTCACAATCAAGAACTTGAAAGTTACTATTGATAGTATTACTGGGTGCTGTGCCTATGCATTCAAAGACAGTACAATAACCATTCAAAGTGGTACATATAAGAATAAGACAACTGTTCAATATCAGTATAATCCTTCTTTGACCGCTCTTACCTTGAATCAGTACAATTATTCTACACAATCAGTTTTTGTCAGGGGTGGAACATTCTATGGTAATAACCCAGCCAATGGGGATGAGTCTGGAATGGTCACAAGTTTTCTTGCTTCTGGTTATAAGTCGGTAGAGACCGCATCTGGATCCAATATTTGGAAAGTTTCTAAATAATTTGATCAATTAAATCAACATAGAAAATGGCACTCCGTTATTACGAGAGTGCCATTTCATGTATTTTAAGTAATATATGATAATCAATCCAAATTGTTAAGTTTGTTATCATTTGCTTTCAAATAAAAAAACTGCATCACCATAAGGCGATGCAGTGATTTGTTTACTTACTTGGATTCTTCAGTGGATTCTTCGGATTCTTCGGCTTTCTTTGCTTCTTCCTTAGCTTTGATCTTGGCAAGCATCTGAGCTTCGAAGGCAGCTCTCTTGGCCTTGAGACCATTGAAGACCTTGACGATGGTGAAGAGTGTCATGGCGATGATGAGGAAGGAGATGATGGCATTGATGAAGGTACCCCAGTCGATGACGGCAGACATATTGAAGGTATAGGTGGTTCCGTGAAGAGTGTACTTGCTGAGGATGGTTGTCTTCATGTTTTCAATCAAGGTTGGAGTGGCATCGACAGTAGCCTGACCATAGGTTGCAACAGCTTCCTTGATGGCAAGTGACTGTAAGTCAGCTGCCTTGAAGAACTGTCCTAAACCATTTGCGGCATCCATACCCTTCTGAGCATCATTGACTGCCGGTAAGACAGTGACAAGACCCTTAAGACCACCTGGGACACCCCATGTGCAGACACTGAGAAGGATGTTGGTCAAAGCGGTGACGATGGCACCGAAGGCAGAACCCATGATGACACCGACTGCCATATCAAGGACATTACCCTTGGAAATGAACTTCTTGAAGTCGTTCCACAATGTTTCGCCGTTGGCCTTTCTCTGTTCCTTGGCCTGTTTTTTTGCTAATTTCTTAGCCTGCTTTTCTTCTTCTGTTAACTTTTTCATTTTTTTATTCTCCAAAAAAATACTTTACAATTGTAACATCTTAAAATCTATTTTCAACAATTAAAGGAAAGTAAGTGGTTACTTTCTGAAGGTATCGTTAAGAATTTCCTTGAATTCCTCTTCTGGACGGGAACCCATAAGGACTTCTTCCTTTGTTCCATCGATGGTGACATGGATTCTTTTTCCATCCTTGAATGCGACCATGGTAGGAATGGACATTACGCCGAACTGCTGGGCGATTTCAGGAAAATCATCCGTGTCTACCTTCAGGAAGGTGATGTCCTTTTCCTCTTCTTCGATGTCTTCGATGACTCTCGACATCATTCTGCATGGGCCACACCATTTGGCATTGAAATCGACAAGCACATTTCCACCCTGGTTGATGATGTCCACGAATTCCTTCAATTCAGATAATACTTTGATCATGTTTGTTTTCTCCTCAGTAAAAAGAATATCAAATCTGCCTTGATTTGAAAAATGATTTGCTCAGAAATCAGCCAAAACACCAAAACACATGGACATGATGCCTAGAATGATGAGGTGAAGAGGATAATAGGCATAAAAGGAATATTTGATGACCTTGTTGTCGAATCCTCTCTTTCCGTTATATAACAGGATGAAGATTCCGGCAAGAGTAGAATAGGTTCCGATAGGTACGAATTCATTAGGGATGACAAAGGCCGTGTAATTGAGCCTGTAGATGAGATAGAAGATGGCTTCCGTAAGGACGAGTGCGACACATTCGGCAAGCTGATATGACTTTCCAGGATTGAGTATGTAGGCATCTTCCTCAAGTCCGGAATTCACAGCCTTTCTTTTCAGATAGATATCCGTTGCTTCCCGGGCAATGAAGAAGAAGAGGAACAGAATGATGGAAAAGGTTCCCCAGTCTGATTTGAAAAGTGTCCCATAGGAGTCGGAAATGACGAAATCAGAGAATATTTCGTATAATAACGGAAGAACTGCAAGAAGGGAATAACGGTCTTTCCTCCTCAAAAGGGAAATCATCACTACGCCCATGAAAAGATCGGTGAATGCATTTCCCAGGATAGGGTTCGAAGCGATTGTGATGTTGTTTATGGCTCCAAAGGCATAGGCAAAGCCATCAAGCAGTATTGCCATGCTTCCAAGTCGAAGAAGATACATTTTTATATTCCTTGACTTGTAGGCACCCTCGACGGCCAGAAAGGCAAAGATTGGGAAAGCCATTTTGCCTATGGCACGAAGAAGATAATATGAGGTTGGGATATCTCCTGTCCCTCTTTGGATGAAAAGAAGTGCCACATGATCCATCGTCATCATGACACATGCGATGATTTTCAGCCAAAAAGCCGAAATTCCAATATTTTCACGTTTTTCCATATTTATTTTCCGAATGTCTGAATAAAAGATACGATCATCGAGAACATATTTACCCCCATATGGGCAATCATGCTTGAGGAAATCTTTCCTGATTTGGAGTAAGTCAATGCTAGGAAGAAACCTGATCCGATGTAGATGGGAAGATTCAGCCATTCATTATATAGAGCATAAGTGGCTTCCTTGATTACTTCCGCGGAATATTCCATCTCTTTATAATAGACCAGCTCGTTGTAGCAGTTGATGATGTCTGCATGGATGCAACCAAAGATGATGGCAGAAAGGATGATTCCCAGCCATCTCAATTTGTATTTATGGCCGAATGTGTCGACAAGTCCGATTCTGTAGGTGAGTTCTTCAGCAAATGGTGCAAAGAAAACGGTCATTATGAACATCAATACAGGATATACGCTCGTCATGCTTTCTATGCTGGATTCGTTGTTGTTGTTTCCGTAGAATGAGAAGGAGACACTGAACAGATTCCCCAAGAGGAGCTGATAACCAAGAACCAAACCAAATCCGATCAATGCCCAGACATAGGTGTCCGGCTTCTTTAGTTCATTGATGAATTTTCGGTATGTCTTTCGTTTGTCAAGAAATATGAAACCCACGAATGCCAGAACCAGAAGAAGGTAGGTGAGGAAGTTGACAAGCACCTGGGCAAGTGTCAGGTTCTCCGTAGGCAGAAGTGTCAGAACCATGATTCTGCTGATGATGAGGGAAATGAGTTTTAACCCTAGGAAACCAATGAGGAAAAAGGCGATTTTTTCCCATAATGGAAGCCAGTCGTTCAGCTCAGAACGTGGAAAAAAGCTTCGTTCCTTTGTACTATCATTGTATTTTTCGCTTGAATTGTCATCGTTGTTGAAGATTTCCATTTTCAGAGCTCCATAATGTAGGCTTCATTATAGAGTATAATTGAAATTTTTGCTATAATTTTAATAAATATGACACCTAGTACATTGAATACCATTCTGATCATCGTGTTCGTGTTGGTTGTCCTGATTGCCATTCTTGCTGGCGTCATCGGATTTCTCAAGGGAATATACAAGACGAGTCTGAAAACCATTCTGAAAACTATACTTGTCGTAGTCCTTGTCTTTACTACCCCATCCATTGCCATTCTTGTCGGTAAAATCAATATCCAGGGCATTCTTCAATCCGACAGTGCCGTCACCTTGCAGACGTGGATTGCCAACTTTGTCACCGAGTCCGGTCTCTTCTCGCCAATCAATGGCATTCAGATCTATGAGATGGCTTTTGTCATTGCTACATCTCTTCTTTCCTTTGCCGTGTTTCTTTTTGGAATGATATTGATCCAGATTTTCATTGTACCGCTGACACTTATTCTTTATCAGGGTATATTTCGTTGGATTCTCCCTGTGGAAACCCCTAAGGAAAGAAAATTCAGAAAGAAAAACAAAGACGCTGCAGCCTTGAAGAAAGGACTTGTCGACGAAGACAACAACATTCTTGATAAGCCGAGACGTAAATGGTCTTTGTTCCGTATCCCTTCTGCCATCATTGGTGGAATACAGGAATTCGGCTTTGTCCTCATCCTTCTTACGCCGATTGTTTCCCTTGCCACAACGGCATTGAAGAATCGTGACGGAATAAAGAATGTCATGACTTCCATGGATGTGTCTGAAGAAAATCAGAATCTTGTTTCATCCTACCTTGATACAATCGAGAACTCATGGATTTACAATCTTATTTCCTTCAGCAAACTGGATACTACCTTGATAAACAAGGCAACATCGGTAAGTGTCAATGGGGAATCCATCAGTTTCAATATTCTTGTCTCCTCTTCCTTCGATCTTATCAATCCGCTTCTTGAAAATGAGACGATATCCTATGATTCGGCATATAAGAAACTGACCGTGAATTATTCGGCCCTCATGTCTCTTACGACGATTGACGGGATTGTGGATACATTATCCTCCAATCCAATGCTTCTTGCCTTGCTTCCACCATTGTTGGATTCAGCCATGAATTCCATTTCGGGCGATTATTTTGCCTTGAACTCCCTTGATTTCTCCAATATCGATTATTCCAGTGAAATCACTGTCTTGAGAGATATTTATTCGATTGTCTATGATTCAGGCATCAAGCCGCTTCTCAATGGAAACGACTTTGATTTCAATCATTATGTCATGAAGGTTTCCTCATTCACTGATGATGATATATTGTCTTATGTCAGTGCAGTCCGTGAATTGGGAAAAATGGAAGTCGTCAGGAAGAATCTTCCTGCTCTTCTCTCTTCCCTAGGTGTCTACCTCAACCAAAAAGGATATAATATCTTTCCTACCGAGGCCTCAGCGTATGAAAATGTGGATTGGTCCGAGGATTTGGCCATCATCACATCTGTTGCCCTGAAATTCTTCAGGCTGATTCAAGTCGACATCCAAAGCAAGATGGATGCCACTGAACTGAAGAACAAAATCATTTTGGCATTGAAAGATGATGGCAAACGTGAACAGATTGAAGAATTCATGTGTTCCGGTGATGACGAAAAGGGCCTTCTGGATACAGAACTTTTCTCCATCGTCTCCCTTCCGGATATTCTTTCCTCATCATTCAGCACTGTCCCTTCCCTTTCCGAATACTCAAGCCAGATAGATTACCATCAGATTTTCTCCGGTTATGGTAGTGAAGACTATAAGAAGGAAATCCATGTCCTGTTTGATATGCTGGATGTTCTTTTTGCTGCGGATAGCAAAATCAATGTTGAAAATTTCTTCTCTGCCGATTTTACGGATGAGACCGTTTCCGCTCAGATTGTCGATTTACTTAAACTGGCAAGGAATTCCAGGATTTTTTCTTCAATGTATCCGACATTGCTGAAGACCCTTCTCTATTCCGGAAAATTCAATTTCTCGAATTATCTCTTCGGACTTACACCATATAATTTCAATTATTCATCCGGGACTTTCATCGATGATTTCATCTCCTTGGTGGAAATTCTTCCTTCCATTGCTGATATGATGAAGAATCTTTCAGATTCAACACTCTCGAGAAAGGAAAAGCTGGAGTCCATCGATACTGCCCTCATCGAAAAAATGCTTACGATTATCACTTCATCGGATTTCTTCAATTCGGATCAATTGACCGGAATCTCTTCGGTAAAACAGAAAAACATCAATATTCAGACAGTTCTTTCCAATTTCTTCTCAAATGACATCTTCGCAACCATCGGATTTGTCACACCGGATCTTCAGACAATGCAGAACATCGATTGGATCGGAACGACAGAAAAGAGAGGCGAAATCAGCAATATCTGTCACATAGTCGAGGATTTCAAGAAGAACCCTTATTTTGGTTCTTCCTCCAAATTCAATCTGAAAGACATAGAAGATACTTCTGCCTTCTCTGATCTGATTACGGATGGCCTGGAGTCAGACCTGCTTCATGATTCGATATTGAACATCATCGATGATTCCATGAATCAATATCTCGAAAAGATGGGTATCCATATGTCAATCTCCGAGATGCGAACTGAATTGTGGATTGAGGAATCAGATGAAATCGCAGACCTCATTTCCATCCTGCAGGAATTTGATTTCGATGATTTTGACCTTAAGAATATGGATCTCAACCTTTTGAATGCCCTGCTTACCCAAGTCAGACAGATGAAACTTTTTGACTATGTCAATACTTCCAACGGTGATTCGTTTGGTTCTCTCTTATATCATGTCCTGCTTAAATCCGACATTCAATCCTTGATCAATCTGACAACCCTGGACAGTTCCCTGTTTTCTCAGGATGCATCCCTTTGGTCAGTGGAAACAAGTGAGTATGAATATCAAACCAAGGATAGATATAACAATCCCGTCACCAAAAGATTTGTTGTCACATCCGATGGTGATATCAGCAATCTTGTGAAACTTATGGACATCATCAGGGCTGAAGGCACATCTGCCATTTCATCTGGTATCATTTCGATGGATTTCTTCGATAAGACTTCTGTACTGATGTCCTCAAAGTTCATCAGAGGAATTGTAGGCACCTGTCTTCAGTCACTGGTGAGAAATCTCAATGTTCCGTTCGAATTTTCATCTTTCCTTTCCTCGATTGATTTCTCCCTCTTTGCGGATTTGAGTGAAGATGATGCAAGGAAGGAACTGAACCTGTTATCTGATCTGACGGCGTATATGCAAAAAATGCCTGATTCGGATGAAACATATTTTTCTTATCTCATGGACAATGTTCTGAAACTGAACTCCACGGAATCAGTCCTCAATGAATCCTCGGAGTCACTTACCATGGAAGATGACCTATATCAGATTCTGGATGAAATGGCTTCATCAAGATTGATGAACAGCATGAAGGATGCAATTGAACTTTCACCATTGAAGATCTTCATCAAGGCGATGATTTCCAGTCTGGGCATGGAAAAGCAAGTTACTCTTTCTTCGGATGAGATGTATGCAAATCATGTTCTTGATGGCATCCTGATGGATGTAGCTGACGATGAAATGGTCATTGAAATTTCTACTCTCAAGTTGATGCTGAATACTTTGCAGGGTTATTCCTTCGAACTTGAAGTCGGTAAATCCGTATCTGAATCCGCGATGTCCATTCTTTTGCAGACCATGAACAATTCTGCCATTTTCCATCGTTATCCGATTTATGTCATGAAGGATGCATTTGAAAAACTGAATATAAATGATTATTTGAATGACCCTGATGATTCTTCTCATGTCATTGAAACGGAATTCATGGTTCATCTGACCACATCCAAGGATGACATCTCTTACTGGCAGAATGACATAGACATGCTTCTGAAGATTGCCTATGGAGAAACTTCTCTTTCCAACCTATTTGAAAAGGATGAGACCTTGTCTGCAATTGATCTTTCTTCAACCACAGTCTCGTTGGACTTTCTCTATTATCTTGGAAACATGAATGTCCTGAAGGAAGGACGTAGCTATCTTGTGTATAATCTGATAAATGAATCATGCCCGTCCTCAATTGATCCAAAACAGATTCTGAAGAAGTCAACATCAGCACCCTATGGTGAAAATGAATATGTCCATCGAATTGAAGAACTGTTCTATCAAAACCCAAAATTGATGAATGCCAATGGTGAATTGGATAAGGAAAAAGCATTGAGTGATCTAACGATGATTCATGATGTGTTTTCCTGTGTCCTTTCCGAATTGGATGTTGTTTCTGAAAGAAAGGATATCAATGTTGATTTCCATAAGCTGATGTCATGCTGTTCCTCCGTTGATGAAAATGGGTTGTTTTATCGTTCCGACTTAGCCAGTGAGTTTGTCGCCGGAACCATCGGACTGCTTTTTGAGAATTCGCATTATCTCAACTATGCCTCACTTCTTTCCTCACTGGATTTCTACAAGGATGATTATCTCCTTGTCAATCCGATCGAGGGTGAGGCACTCAATGGACTTGTCCATATTGTCAATATCGATTTGTCAGTCTCCAAGACCTACCTTACATTTGCTGAAATTGAAACCATACTTCCTTGCTTTGGCAAAAACATGGTGGATGAGTCTGACCTTCTGGCTCTTTATTTCCTCTCCCTGGATGAATATCAGTCCGTAGGTGAGAATTCCTATGTTGGCATGAAGCTTAGTGATGTGATTGGAAAACTTCCAGTCTGTAAAGTCATGGAAGACAGTCCCTGTCTTCTTTCCTCTCTTGTCAACATCTCTGAAAGCTATCTTTTGACACATTCCTACCAGGATGTCGTTTCTTCCTTGGATGGCTTGATCAAATGAAAAACCGGCTTTTGATTCTGCCTCCCCTACATGAGAATGGGGAGGCAGAAATCATTGAGCCGGATTTTATTATTTGGATTTTGGATTTTTAAGCATATAGGCAAGGCCGACGGTATTCTCTCCGCAATGGCAGCAGATGATGCCACTTGCCTCGACTGGAATCAGGATCGTCTCACCGACAAGTTCCTTGAGTTCCTTTTCGATTTTCTCGACGCCATAATCCCCGGTGACATGCGGAATCATGATTGGGTAAGAGAAATCTATGTTGTCCTTGGCGAACTGTTCCTTGAATTCCTCTGCCATCTTGCTGAGTCCTTTGGACAGGTCTTTTCCTCTGACGAGGGAATGTACATTCATTTTTCCATCGTCGAGCTGTACGATTGGATGGATGGAGAATTTGTTCCCGAGAAGATAGGTGAGGCCTGAACATCTACCGCCCTTGTGGAGGAATTCCATCGTCTGGATGACAAACTGCATGGAAATCTTCTTTACTCTTTCTTCATGATTATGAATGATTTCGTCTACTGACAGATCCTTTTTGAAGTCTTCGCAGATGCCCATGGCTTCAAGGGCAATGCCTGAAGACAATGACTGGGAGTCAAGAACCGTTACCTTTTCCTGAAGGTTGAGATCAGCTACGGCGATATGGGCATTGTTGTTGATGGAAGATATGAAGGAGGATATCGGCATATAGAATAGATGGTCGACGTCCTTGCTTTCCCTTTTCAGCATTTCCTCGATTTCAGGGATGTTCAGAGCGGAAGTTTTTGGAAAGATTCCGGTATCCTTGTATTTCGTGATGATTTCGGATGCGGTGATTTCCTTTCTGTCAAGGAACTGTCTTTCGTTGAAGTTGATGACAAGGTCAGTGACACCGATGTTATATTTCTCATAGAATTCAAGAGGAAGGTCGCAACTTGAATCCACAACTAATTTGTACTTTGACATAGTTAACCTCACTTTTTTTGGTATAATTTATTTTAGGTAAAAAGAAAGTTGATGTCAAAAAATATATGCCTGAATTGCTTTCCCAATTGTCATACGAAGAAAAAAAGAGCAAATTTATTGCGCTGATGTACCATATTGATACGGAAGAAACGAATAAAAGAATTCTTTCTTCCCTGAAGGAAGAACATAAGGACGCCAAACATATCCTTCATGTCTCACGCTTTGTCAATCGTTTTTCCGCATATACGTTGGAGGCAAGCGATGACCGGGAACCAATATCCTCGATGAAAAAAGCCAGTCGATATTTTGAGCGGGACAACATCACGGATATGGGTATCTATATCGTCAGATATTATGGTGGAAAGGAATTGGGAGCCAGCCACCTTGATCAAATCTATTTCAAACTTGCAATGAAGCTGTTCGAAGAATATAAATCCATGAACAAGGAGAAAAACAAATGAAAATCGCTGTATCTGCAGAAAGCACGATTGACATGCCTAAGGATCTTCTGAATGAATATGACATTCACACTCTTCCTTTTGGCATTGTCATGGGAGATGAGATGCGTCTTGATGGAGAAGTGGATTCCACCGATCTGTTCAAGTTTGCCGACGAGACCAAAAAACTTCCAAAGACGAGTGCCGTCAATCAGTTCCAATATCAGGAACATTTCGGCAAACTGAAGGAAATGGGATATGATGCCATCATACATTTTTCACTTTCCAGCAAGATCTCCTCTGCCTGTCAGAATGCAAAGACAGTGGCAGAATCTCTTGAAAATGTATATGTCATCGATACACTTTCCTTATCCACAGGTATTGCCCTTCAGGCCATCTATGCCTCCAAGCTTGCCAAGGCAGGTTATTCCGCTGAAGAAATCGTAAAGATGTGTACTGAACGTATTCCAACCTGCCAGGCCAGTTTTTCACTCGAAAGCGTAAATTATCTTTATATGGGCGGCAGATGCTCCATGCTTAGCATGCTTGGTGCCAATGTCCTTCATCTCAAACCGGCCATCCTGGTCGAAAACGGATCCATGAGAGCCGGAAAGAAGTATCGTGGAAACATGATGAAGGCGGTCATGGGTTATGTCGGAGATATTCTTGCCGAATTCAATACTCCAGACCTTGAGGAAGTCTTCATCACCTATTCGAGTGCACCTGATGATGTCGTCACGAAGGTCAGGGAAGTGCTTGCTAACAAAGGATTCCATAATATTCATGTCACTAAGGCAGGGGGAACGATATCCTGCCATTGTGGACCAAACTGTTTAGGCATTCTTTACTTCAATGATGGCGAACATGCCATCATCAACAAATAAGGAGAAACAAAAATGACTGAAAATAAGACTGATACTTCAAAGGCTCCATATCTTCCCAAGACTGAACCATCACAGGGTAGCAGAATTGCCCATGCCGTTGCCGTAATGTCAGGAAAGGGTGGTGTCGGAAAATCATTCACATCCGCTTATCTTGCCGTAGCCTTGGCAAGGAAGGGGTATAAGGTTGGCATCCTTGATGCCGATATCACTGGACCTAGCATTCCATTCTGCTTCAATGTGAAAGGCCCGACCTATTCCGAAGGTGGAACAATTCTCCCTGTCATGAGCAAGACAGGCATCGCCATCATGTCCTCAAACCTTCTTCTGGATAATCCTGAAGATCCTATCGTCTGGAGAGGAACGATGATTTCCACTCTCATCGAACAGTTCTATTCCGAAGTGAAATGGGATGTCGATTATCTTATCATCGATTTGGCTCCAGGTACCGGTGACATCTCCCTGACTGTCTTTCAGAAGATCAGACTCAGTTCGGCGGTCCTTGTCACGACCCCACAATCCATGGTGAACATGGTTGTCGAGAAATCCGCCAAGATGGCTGACATGCTTTCTGTTCCGCTTCTTTCACTTGTCGAGAACATGGCCTATGTGAAATGCCCTAATTGCTCTGAACGTATCGACATCTATGGCAAAAGGGATACCGATATCGGAAAGAAACATGGCATTCCTGTATTTGATGAAGTTCCATTCGATGAAAGAATAAGCAAGGCAATGGATGAAGGCGACATTGAATCGCTATATGTCGATTATCTTGATTCAACGGTTGATGCCATCATCAAAAACAGCATTGAGAGCGATATGAACTGATATGACTTCAGAGGAAAAAAACATTCAGTTTCTGAAACACTTCAAGGAATTGGAAAACCATGTCATTTCCATTGCCAAAATCAATGGTGATGGACATGTTTCCTTTTCCAGAGCCCTGAATGAAGTCTATTATCAAAGAAAGAATCCTCTGATCAGCGAATATGAAAACTATGATTTTCTCAAGACTGCTGCTGACCTGAGAAACATCCTTTCCCATGAGAATGACATATGCATTCCAGGTGATGACTTCCTTGAAAGATTCATAAATCTCAAGAATGCCATCATGCATCCCCTCACATGTTATTCTGTCTGTTCGAAGAAGGTCCATTCCTGCAGGAAAGACGATTTGGTTATGGATTGCATCAAGAAGATGACCTATCATTCCTTATCGCATCTTCCGATTTTGGATGAAGATGGATGCGTGATCGGAATATTTTCCAGGAATAGCCTTTTTGATTATTACAGCATGAACGAAACCATATCGTTTGACTCGAAGACCAAGATATCCGAAATGAATGAATTCCTCTCCATTGACGATCATCTCAATGAACAGTTTCTGTTTGTTGGGAAAACAAAAAGGGTAGACGAAGTCTACCCAATCCTGTTCAAGAAAAAGGAACATGATAGGAACATCAGTCTTCTTCTTGTCACCGAGCATGGCAGAAGCAGCGAGAAACTTCTTGGTGTCATCACTTCCACCGACTTGGTGAAATACCATATATGATCTATTTCGTGATTTTCAGATAGAAAACGACAGTTTCCGTATGCAGGGAAGAATCTTCCGTGTATGCGACAGTGACCTTGATACCGACAAGGTCTTTTTCTGTTGTCGGTTCAATGGTAGTGAACTTGTTGGAAAGAAGACCATTCTTCTTTGCGAGTGAGTCATCCGTGCTTGCATATGTCGCAATGGCCCCACTGGGAAGCTGTATCAATGCCGATGGATCGAATGTGGCCCCCGCTTTTATCGTGTATTCCCTGGTTGTGGAATCAAAGGCGGAATTTTCCTTAAAGGTCGTCTTGGTGTTTCTGAAGCCCTTGGCTGTGCCTTCATATTTCACTGACACGGATTTGGTTTGACTGGAAATGGTCGTCACGTTCTCCTTTGGCGTTATGGTGAAGGTGATACTTGCTGAACTGTCACATTGCTTTTCATTCTTGCTGTTGACCTCACCATTGTAGATTGACTTGATGGGAACAACTTTCTTCTGTTCCTGATCGATGGTGAACATTTCCTCGTCGGAGGATTTCAATGTGTAGTCAAAGTCATTCACACTTTCACCGGCAAGAAGATGAAGGGCCTCACTTTTCGCTTCATCGGAATCCTTGAATGTCGTAGATTCCAGATTGCATTTCACATAATCCTCATACGAGAGGTCGAGGCTTTGGATTCTTCTATATAAGGGATAGAGAAGCCTTTTTCTTTCTTCGCTGACAAAGGAGGAATAATAATAGGAAAGAAGTGAGTCCTTCTTGTTTTTCATGTTCTGGTTGTTTGTGGCTCCGTAGTTGGTTTCGGCCTGATATAGGATGTCACTTTCCTTTATCAATGAGACGACGTTTGTCTTTTCATCCTCAAAAGTGAAATTTTCCGAAGCTTTTATGTAATTCACCAGCTCATCTTTTCTTTTTGAAAGAGAATCATCCGTCTTCTGTACAGGCTTATCCATGGAGATGCTGAAGAATGTATATTCCTCATCAGTCGACTTTCTTTTTCCATTGATTCTGAAAGTGATGTTTTTTGTTGGATGCGTGTCATCTTCCTTGCTGATGACGACTTCCATTGCAGTGATGCTTTTTGGCAAAGTGAAACTTATTTCGATGTCATCATTGCTATAGCTGTACTCACTCTCTGTGACATGTTCTTCATAGAAACTTTCTACGAATTTCATTCCTGTCTCATTCAGCGAAAGAGTTGCTGAATTGTCATCCTTCTTTTCGTCAATGTAGTTGGATAGGAAAGAAGATAACTGCAATAAGCCATCCTTTGTCAATAATTCCGAATAATCGAATGAAGTTTCGTTTTCGAGCTTGTCTTCTTTCTTTGATTTCAGGAATTCTTTGTAAATCGGTAGCAAAAGCGAAGTGAAATCAATTTGTTGGAAGGCAAATGCATGCTCTTCTTTTGTGTTTGATGTCGTGAAATCCCTGTTGATTGAAGAATAGAAATCAGTTCCATTCAGACAGGATATGTTGAGGGAAGTGATGTCTTTGTAGTCGTTCTTGTCAAGATATTCATCATATGATGTGTTCATGATCGATAAAAGGGAAGAATAAAGGATGCCTTTGATGTTTGAGATTTTATCTGCCGCAGATAGAAGAATGTTTCTTGAACAGATGTCATTCAGGAAAGTCTTTGATTGAATGGATAAATCCATCATGTTCTTTTTTTCTTCGTTTTCCGCATATTCATATATTGACAGATTGATTGGAAGCTTCAGGTTTCCGTATGTTGATGTGTTTGACGTGTCGAAAAGCTCCATTTCCAATGAGGATGAGGATAACTTTCCGCTGATTTTTCCTAAATCCATGGAGATGCTCACTGGAATGGTCACACCTTTATCATATTCATAGCTTTCCAGATCGGATTTGGCTTCCCCGATGGATGAAAAAGCCTGTGATATTTTTTCTACGACGGTATAAGATATGACTTTCTTTATCGTTTCATCTGCCTTGCAGGATACTTCTATCTTGCCTGATCCCTTCTTCAGGGCGGTGACAAGTCCTGTTTCGCTGACGGAAAGAATTTCTTCCGTCAATGACTTGTAGTTGACTTCGTCCTTGCTTCCACCATATACATGAGCTTCGATCTGGTTTGTTTCACCGACGGAAAGGTTTTTTCTGTCATTCTCGCTTTCGCACACAAGGGTCAGATTGTTCTGACAGACGTTGCTAGCCACGTTATTTTCGTTGCATGATGTCAAAATGGAAAATGGGATAATGCCAAATAACATTGCTTTTGTTATTTTCTTCATTTATGTAATCTCTCCTCGCTATGAATTTATTTTAACACGAAAAAATATGTCACAATCATCATTTCACATGTTTGTCTTATTGTTGCAGAGTCATCTTTTGTTTATAATTATCTCATTGTCATAACATGATCAGAATTGCCATAGTCGAAGATGAATCCTTGTCTAGTCAACTGCTATCCGAAATGATTCATCGATATTCATCCCAGAAGAATGCCTCCGTTGATGTGTCCGTGTTTTCTGATGGAGATTCTTTTCTGGAAAAAAAGAATGATCGTTTCGACCTTGTCTTCCTGGATATCAACATGCCTGGGAAAAACGGAATGGAAGTGGCAAAGGAATTTCGCAGATACCAAACCGAAACTTTTCTCATATTCGTCACTGACCTTGCCCAATATGCCATAAAGGGATATGAGGTCGATGCCATGGATTTTCTTGTCAAACCTGTAAACTATAATCACCTGTCTTCCAGATTGGATAAGATTTTCCGTCTGATTCATGAAAAAAGCAAGGATAGCAAATTTCAGATACGGTCATCGAAAGGGATCGTTGCCGTATCCCCATATGAAATCAGATATGTCGAGGTACTCGAACATACTTTGATTTTTCATATGGGAGACGAACTCATCTATTCTTCCGGAAGCCTCAACGAGATGGAAAAGAAACTATCTTCATTTGATTTTGTCAGATGCAACAATTGCTATCTTGTCAATCTTGCCTTTGTCACATCCATTTCCAAATATACTTTGTATATTCATGACGATACACTAAGTATCTCCAGAAACAGAAAGAAAATGTTCATGGAAGCTTTCACTGAATATTTGGGGAAACATAATTAATGCAAATCACTTTGAATCATTACTTCAATATGATCATGGAGGCAGAATATCTGTTTTTCTGTCTCTTCTTTTCCTATCATTTCCCAAGGAAAAGACATTTTTATGTAAAAGCTTCGTTGCTTGGACTGTTGTTTTTGGGAATCTGCTTTTTGTCTCAAAGCATAAATATTGGGAATTTCATCGTATCCAATTCACTGAATTATTCAATCATGTTCATCACCGGCATAATCTACCTGTTTTTATGCTTTGATTATCCTCTTCAGTCAGCCCTTTATTTATCCACAATCAGCTATGTCTTCCGTCACATAATATATCTTCTTTGGCAGTTGCTGACTTATATACTGGAATCTGCCGGTCAGGATATGTCAAATTTCAATTATCTTTGGGTTCTCATGGCAACCATTTCCTTTGTTGCTTATTTGCCTGTCGGGATATGGCTGTTCCTTCGCATCAAGGAATTTCCTGATGTTGCCCTTCCCAAAATGAAAATCCTTGTTGTTTCCCTGGTCGCTCTTTTTGTTGCCATCGTTCTTAACAGCTTTTCCATTTATTATGACTTCGATGGATTTTCTCCTTCTCTTCCCTATGTACTGAATATATTTTCCGTTCTATGCTCAGCCATGATCATATTCCTTCTTATGAGCAATGCCAAGGAAGTCAGCCTGAAGACGGAAATAGATTCCATAAACCAATTGCGTTATCAGGAAGAAAAACAATATAGGATGAGCAAGGAATCCATCGACCTGATCAACATAAAATGTCATGATCTGAGACATCAGATCAGAAATTTGAAGAATTCCCACAAACAAATTTCCGAGGATGAACTTTCCCAGATTGAGGATGCCATCCGTATCTATGACACCAAAGTCAAGACGGGAAACGATTCCCTTGACATCATTCTTCAGGAAAAATCCTTGAAATGCAATAATGACAATATTACTTTCGACTATATCATCGATGGAAAACTTCTCTCATTCATGAAGGAAAATGATGTGTATTCCCTGTTCGGCAATATCATTGACAATTCGATAGAAGCCTGCCTGAAGATATCCGATACTGAGAAGAGAATCATTCGTCTGAAGATAAAAAGTGCGGCAGATGGCGTCTTTGCCATTGAAGAAAACCCCTACGTCGGTGAGATGAAGATGGTTGATGGATTGCCTGTCACTGACAAGAAAGATTCCGATTATCATGGATTTGGCCTCAAATCGATTCTTCATATCGTGAAAGCCTATCATGGAACAATGAAAATCACAAACGACAATCAGAATTACAGGATTTCCATCTTCTTCCCGATGAATTCATAAAAAAAGATCTCCCGAAGGAGATCTCTGTTTACTGAATGGTGAGCCTGGCGTGACTCGAACACGCGGCCCTCTGCTTAGAAGGCAGATGCTCTATCCAACTGAGCTACAGGCCCAAGACAGCCTTAGTATATTATCTCAAAGTCACCTTGATTTCAAGAAGTTTTTACGAATTATACTTCATATTTGTCAAGTGTCCTCCACCAAGGAGAGATTCCACTAAGTCCATGTCGCAGGAGCTTGAGAGGATTTGATGATTTCATATTGACGGTCATACATGATTTTCTTGTAGAATCGAAAAGGATTTCATAAAATAGGACGATAAACTGAGAGGTAAAACATGTTCGACAAAAAAACATTCAAGCAGTTGCATCAACAATTCAAATATCTGGAAAACAAAATCAAGGAATATGACCATATCGTCATCTATCGTCATACGTCTCCTGATTTTGATGCCTTGGGTAGTCAAATGGGACTTTACCAGTGGATCGTTGATAATTTTCCTTCCAAGGATGTACATTTCGTAGGCGAAAACCATCCGACATTCATGCCTGATCTTTTCCCATTTGCTGAAGAGGTCAATGATGAATGGTTCCATCAACCGCATCTTGCCATCACCTGTGACATATCCAATCTTCCAAGACTTTCCGGAAAAGAAACACTTGGTTTTGCCAAGGAAGTCATCAAGATTGATCATCACCCCATTCCGGAAAAGGCAGAGGAACAGTTTGGTGACTATCTCATCGTCTATCCGGAAAGACCGGCTGCAAGTGAGCTGATTGCATTATTTGCCCTGTCACGTGGAAAAAAATACACGTTGAGCAAACTTGCCGCACGTTACATGTATTGCGGAATCGTCGGAGATACAGGAAGATTCATGTATCAGGACACGGATGGTGCGACCCTGAGAATATCAGCGGATTTGCTTGATATCGGTATCGACAAGACTGAGATTTATGACCTTATGTATATGACTGACCAAAGAAGGATGAATATCCTGAAATTTGTTCTCAACAACTACCATCTTTCCGAAAAGGGAACCTGCTATTATGTCCTTACGAAGGAAGACCAGGAAAATCTCCATATGACAAGTGATGAAGGAAATCTTCATATCAATACCTTCCGCAACATGAAGGGTGTCCGTGTTGTTGCTTCTGTCACATGGAACGAACAGAAACAGGAATATCGCGTTTCTTTGAGAAGCGGTCATCTTGTCATTGCCCCTGTTGCCAACAGGTTTGGTGGTGGTGGACATGATTTTGCAGCTGGATGCAAGCTTAAATCCCTTGATCAGCTTCCGGAACTTGTCAAGGCATTGGATGAAATCAAATAAGCACCTAAATGAAAAGTGAGCATCAGCTCACTTTTTTATATGTCTTTTTCATCAAAATATTTATAGTTTTCAACTTCCTTGTTTCCATCAAAGTGGATTTCAAGACATGTTGATTCACCATATGGGATTCCGAAAACTTTCTCTTCTGTGGTCTGCTCTGAGGAATTGAATGTCATGTCCTTGATTCCATTGTCATTCATATAAGTCATGATAGACATGAATTGTGTGATTTTCGTTTCCTTTAAGAAAAGACAGCTTTCAAAGTCCTTGCATGAATCCTTCCTGGAAAGAAAACGATAGGAATCGAATGATTCAAGCGTCGTGCTGGTTTCAGATTCATTGTGGACGTAAATCTTGCTGTCATATGTTTTTTTTCTGAGACTTTCTTCGAGATCCTCTACAGATCCGATGTCACTGAAATCGGTCATATAGTCATCGACTTTGCCTTCATTCAAAAAGAGGATTGCGGAATCAGTGATGTTCAGATGATTCTTGCTGTTCATGTATGCGTCATATGTCATGAAGGGGAGGATATAATCATGTTTTTTCACGAAGGTTTTCATGATATAGCCGAACAGATCACAGGAATTGCATCCTGATGCCAGGACATAAACCATGGAAGAAACTTTTTTTTCACAGATGAAATCATATTCCTCGCTGCTCAGGGAAAGAAAACGAGTTACCTTTGTGCCTGACATTTCCATACATGCTTTTTCGTAGTGGAGCAAAGGTATCGATGGCTTTGATTCTTCATTCTGACAGCCGCCCATCAAAAGAAGCGTAATCAATAAAAAGGAAAATCTTTTCTTCATAATTTTTCATTGAGGAATCGTATTGCCGACTTCTTGTCGTAATCCATAGCCAGTGACTGAAGTTCGGAGAGTGCTTTTTGATAATCGGATGTGACAGGATCAAGACTTTTGACCTTGCTTTTTGACTTGATGGATTTCACTTCTTCATGAAATGCCTTTGCATAAGATAATGTTCTGTCATCGTTCAAGGATGGATTTTCCTCATTGAGATAAACTTCGATGTCTGAGTAAGAACCGTTTTCGTATCTGACCAATGTGGGTGTATAACCTGTGTGGCTTCCGTTTTCATCCGTGTTGTAGAAAACGTCTGTATAGAGATGGAATTCATCACAGAAACCAGACCACATATCAAGACCGAGTGCCTTGTATGTATTATCCTGCATCCTTTTCAGTTGTGCATAGCCGTCGATTTCATAGTAATAAAGTTTTTTGTCCTCATGTTCCAACAGATAGGAATTCAGTACTTCCGTCCTCAGTGACTTGCAGTCTTCACATCTTCGCCAGGTGTAAAGAACAACGATGCTATTTTTTCCGCTGATCATGCTTTTCAGATTTGAGGAGGAAAATCCCAATAAATCAAGATTTTTGGTAGCTTCCAGGTTTTCACTGTTGTCGAGATAATGATATTCGACAAGCCCATCGTTTTCTTTCCCGGTGAAATAATCGTTTGTCATGTAAAGATTGATTGGCTTGACATATTTCTCGATTGCATAGGCGAAGTCATCATAGGCATCTTTCTGGAATCCGGCTACATGAGAATCTTTCAGTTTCCCTTCCTTATAGAAAAGGTAGGTCGGCGTTCCAGTGACTTTTGGATACTGGAAGGCGTAGTCTCCTACGCTGTTTGTTGTATCGTCATAGGCTTCCTGATAAATATCAAAGCTTACTTCATAGATCATGCATTGGTTCTTTTTGATATATTCATCAAGCAGGACTCTTTCATTCTTGCAGTGACTGCAGTTGGGAAGAGTCACGAAAACCGCAGCATCCTCATAACGTGTCACGGAACGTAGTTGCTCGGCGCTGACAAGATGGAAAGTCGTGTAGGCACCTTCTGTCTTTCTTAACAGAACCTTGTTTTCAGCTATGTTTTCCGCTTCCGTCTTTCCGTTGCATGAAAGCAAAGAAAAAGGAAGGAGGGAAAACAACAAAATCCAATTTTTGATTTTCATGTTTTCACCTCCTTCCGTGAATTTGATCAAAGGCCTAAGATTCTTGCAGTATCCAATGCGATCATCAACTCTTCATCAGTAGGAATGACGGCGACAGGAATCCTGCTATCCTTGGCGGAAATGATTCCTTCCTTGCCTAAACGCATTTCATCGTTCAGTTTGTCATCGAGGACGATGCCCAATGCTTCCTTGACGCATTCAAATGCGTGGGCTCTGTACATCGGGGCATTTTCGAAGACACCGGCAGAGCAGACGATCATGTCGACATGACCGAGCTTTCCATAATACATCATGATATATTCTGCGATTCTGGAAGAATACATGTCGATGGCCAGCTTGGCTCTCTCATTGCCCTCATTATAAGCGGATTCGACATCTCTGGTATCATTGCTGATTCCGGAAATACCGACAAGTCCTGACTTATGGTTATAGGCATCATAGACTTCATCAGCAGTGAGACCTGTGCATTTGCAGATGTATGGCATGCAGGATGGATCGATGTCACCGGTTCTTGTTCCCATCATGACGCCGGCAAGTGGGGTAAGACCCATACTTGTTGCGATTACCTTGCCATCCTTGATGGCGGCTAATGAAGCACCGGAACCGACATGACATGTGATGATGTTGCAGTGCTCGGAATTCGGGAAATAGGTTTCCTTTGCATACTGTGCAAGATACTTGTGGGATGTACCATGTGCACCATATCTTCTGACATCATATTTTTCATACCATTCGTATGGAATGGCATACATATATTCCTTAGGCTCCATTGTCTGATGGTAGGCTGTATCGAAGACGGCGACTTCACCGACATTGGGAAGTGCCTTCTTGAATGCATCATAGCAGGTGAGATGTGCTTCTGCATGAAGTGGATCAAGTGGAACAAGTTCCTTGATCTTGGCATAGGTATCTTCATTGAATACGGCAGAATCAGAGAAATATTTGCCACCCTGGACAACTCTGTTTCCGACACCATTGATTTCATCAAAACTGGCAATGATTTTCTCTTCGATGAGACCGTTGAGGACAAGCTTGACACCCTCATCATGGTTCATGATCGGCAAGGTCTTGGAATTCTTGTATCCGCCAGGCTTCTTGATTGTGAAGATTGCATCATCGTGACCGATTCTTTCGACAAGACCGGAACAGAGGACAGTCATGAATTCGCTCTTTTCCTTGATGGTCTTGGCATTGCATGCCTCTTCCTTCATTTCGTACAGCTTGAACTTGATGCTGGACGAACCGGCGTTGACACACATGATCTTGTAAGATTTAGACATTTTAAGCTCCTATTCTTTTTTCGAACTGATTTCATTTTAGATTCTGACATGGTTTTTTACAAGGCAAAAACAAATGAAATTTGAATATTGTATGCTATAATCAGTTGATTCGTGGAGGCGAAATATGAATTCTTACAGCTTCTTTGATAAATATCTGGATGGGCATTTACCTGATGCCTACAAATATTTTGGTGTACACAAGGGTGTGAAAGACGGAAAGGAAGGGTATTATTTCCGTGTCTATGCACCTATGGCCAAAAATGTCAGTCTCATCGGTGATTTCAATCGATGGGAGCCTGAGAAAATGGAAAAAGTCGACTACCGTGGCTTGTATGAAATCTTCAGCGAGAAAGTACATGATGGCGATAAATACAAATTCCAGATATTAGGGTGCGACGGATGCCTCAAGGATAAGCAGGATCCGTTTGCGTTTGCCGATGAACTCAAGGAACAAACCTGTTCCTATGTTGTTGACATCAACCAGATCCATATTGATGATGAGGAATGGATGAAGAAGAGGGAAAGGAATTTCTCAAAGCCTGTTTCTATTTATGAATTTCATATGGGTACATGGAAAAGGAAATCAGACAACACTTATTATAACTATTCTGAGCTTGCTGACATCATGGTCCCATATCTCAAGGAAATGGGCTATACCCATGTCGAGGCCTTGCCTGTGACTTCCTATCCGAATGATAAATCCTGGGGTTACCAGACCACTGGATATTATAGTGTCGACAGAAGATGGGGAACCTTGTCTGATTTCGCTGAATTCATCGAAAAGATGCATAAGGCCGGAATCGGTGTCATCATGGATTTTGTTCCTGTTCACTTTGCTGTTGATCCGTTCGGACTTGAGAAGTTCGATGGATCCTGTGTCTATGAGTATTCAAACGAACATGAATTTTCCCAGTGGGGAACAAAGAATTTCGATTTGGGCAAGGATCCCGTCAGATGCTTCCTCATTTCCTCCCTGTTCTATTTTGCCGAAGTCTTCCATATGGATGGATTCAGATTTGATGCCGTGAGCAATGTCATCTATTGGGATGGCAATGCTGACAGAGGCGTGAATACCGGTGCCGTGGAATTCGTAAAACGTGCCAACGGTTATATGCATACATTGCATGATTCGATCATGATGATGGCAGAGGATTCCTCAGCCTATGGACACGTCACCAAAGGAATGTTCGATGATGGCCTTGGCTTTGACTATAAATGGGATCTCGGCTGGATGAATGACACGTTGAAGTATTATTCCAAGGATCCGGTTTACAAGAAATACTGTCATAACCAACTGACATTCTCCATGGCTTATTTTTACAGTGAAAACTTCATTCTTCCACTCAGCCATGACGAGGTCGTACATATGAAAGGCAGCATCGTCAACAAGATGTGGGGCGATTATGACAACAAATTTGCCAATGTCAGAAATCTTTATGCCTATCAGTATGCCCATCCTGGAAAAAAACTCAATTTCATGGGTAATGAACTTGGAACCTTTGACGAATGGAAGGAATTCGAACCGATTGCCTTCAATGTTCTGGATTATCCTAAGCATGCGGGTGTCCAGAGACTCATCAGGGATCTCAATCGCATCTATACCACTCATCCGGCAATGTACCAGGATGAATATGACTCGAAGACCTTTGGCTGGATAATGGCTGACAATGCGGACCAAAGTGTTTACATATTCCGCAGGGAGTCAGAAAACGAATGCATGATTTTTGTCTTTAACATGACACCTAACTTCTATTGGGATTATGATGTTGGAGTTCCATATGAGGGAACTTATGAGGAAATCCTGAATACTGACAAGGATGTTTATGGTGGATGGAACCAATATAACGGGCTTCCGCTGGAAACTCATGGATCAGGCATCCATAATCAAAAATATCGCATCACCATAAAGCTGCCGACTTTCGGTGCCGTATTCCTTTGTCACAGAAAGGACCCAAAGAAAAAGAAATCACCATATCTTGTCGTCGATGACAAGAAGTCTGATTTGATTCTTAATAAGAAAGCCTAACGAAAGAGTCAGAAAAACAGGAGAATTTGGCTTTGACTCATATGCCAAAATTAACAAACATATATGTTTCAGTTCAAAAACAGCAAGAATTTCAAGGAGGAATTCATTTCCACCTTCACTGATCGTTGCGTTGAAAAATATTCCAAGGATCCAAAAGACCTTGATTATCATTCCTTATATGACATTCTCGGAACCATGGTCAGGGATTATGCCAACGTTCTCAGCAAGAAGTGCAAGGAAGAATTGGTTGAGAAGAATGGAAAGCAGCTCATCTATTTCTCCATGGAATTCCTCATGGGCAGACTCTTGTCCACAAATCTCTACAATCTCGATGTTCTGAATGCCACCAAGGATGCCCTTGCTGAAATGGGTATCGATTTTGATAGGATCAAGGATGAGGAACCGGATGCCGGTTTGGGTAACGGCGGCTTGGGAAGACTTGCTGCCTGTTTCATGGATTCCATCGCTTCCCTGGGCTTGCCAGGCCATGGAAACTGCATTCGCTATGAATATGGTTTCTTCCGTCAGAAGATCAAGGATGGCCAGCAGATGGAATATCCGGATACCTGGTTAAGCGAAGGTTTCCCGTGGGAAATCAGAAAGCCGAATGATTCCGTCATCGTCCGTTTCTATGGAAATCCGGAAACCTATCGCGATGAAGAAGACAATATTCATTGGAGAACATCCAATTCCTATGCCGTAAGAGCTGTTCCATATGATGTCCCTCTTATCGGAAAGAGCAATGAGGTCATCAACACACTTCGTCTTTGGTATGCCGAACCGTGTGATGAAGACCTTCCGACGAACTCCGATTTCAATGACTACCTCAAATTCATCAGGGATATCACACATGGTCTTTATCCGGATGATTCCACGGAAGAAGGAAAACTTTTGCGTCTCAGACAGCAATACTTCCTTGTTTCTGCGGGTATGCAATGTGCCGTAAATCGCGAAAAGAAACTTTATGGCACTCTTGACAAGTTATATGAACATTATGTTTTCCAGCTGAATGACACTCATCCGATCATGTCCATTCCTGAGCTTATGAGAATCCTCATGGATGAAAATGATTATGGCTGGGATGAGGCATATTCGATTGTTTCCAAGTGTTTTGCCTTTACCAACCATACCGTCATGCCGGAAGCCCTTGAGAAATGGCCGTGCAGATATATCGGCTCCGTTGCTCCCCGTGTTTACATGATCATTGAGGAAATCAACCGCCGTATGCTTCAGCTCATGAGAGACAAGGGTGTCAGCGAGGAATCCATCAATCATTCCAAGGTCATCCATAACGGCAATGTCAATATGTGTCAACTCGCAATTCATGTCGCAACGAGTGTCAATGGTGTCGCTGGAATCCATACCGATATTCTTAAGGCTCAGACCTTCAAGGATCTCTATCTTCAGTATCCTGAAAAGTTCAACAACAAGACAAATGGTATCTCCCATAGAAGATTCTTCCTTGTCAGCAACCCATTGCTTTCCGAATATGTCCAGTCTCTGATCGGTGATTCCTTCATCTATCAGCCTGAGGACCTGAGGAAATTGATGAAATATGCTGATGCCGATGATGTCAAGGTGTTCCGCAAGTTCAATGAAATCAAACATGACAATAAGCTGAGAGCCTATGAACTCATCAAGAAGTGCTCTGGCGTCGAAGTCGATCCTGACAGTATCTTTGATACCCAGATCAAGAGGCTTCATGCCTATAAGAGACAACTTCTTAATCTTTTCCACATCATTCACCTCTATCTCGAAATCAAGGCCAATCCGAACAAGAATTATTATCCGCATACTTACATTTTCGGCGCAAAGGCAGCTCCTAGCTATACATATGCAAAAAGAATCATCGAATTGATTCTCGCTGTAAGCAAGACGATTCAGGAAGATCCTGTCGTCAGCAAATACATCAAGGTTGCATTCCTTGAGAACTATGATGTTTCCAAGGCTGAGGTCGTCATTCCTGCCTCTGATATCTCTGAACAGATTTCCTTGGCCGGTAAGGAGGCAAGCGGTACTTCCAACATGAAATTCATGATGAATGGTGCCGTGACCTTGGGTACCCTTGATGGTGCAAACGTCGAAATCTCCAGATTTGTCGGTGATGAAAATGCCTGCATCTTCGGTATGAGGGAAGAGGAAGTCAAGAGAATCAAATTCGAAAATTCCTATAATCCATGGGATATCTATAATACGGATGTCCGTGTCAAGGCTGTCATGGATTCACTTGTGAACGGCACTTTCTGTGCTGACAGAGGCAAATTTGGCATGATTTTCGATGAAATCATGTACAGAAATGATGAATTCATGGTCCTGAAGGACTTCGAAAGCTATCTTGGTGCCTGCAAGAGAATCGAAGGCTGGTATCTCGACAGGGACGATTGGGGAAAGAAATGCCTCATCAATGTTGCCAATTCCGGTTGGTTTTCCTCCGATCGTACCATCGGTGAATACAATAGGGATATCTGGCATCTTTCCAAGGTTCACTGATTTCATTCTGACGTTCAGAT
>CAVJFW010000004.1:0-59541 GCA_963648975.1 bacterium
GACGAAAATGTAATAAAATGTAAGCGTTTCCCGAAATAAAAAATATCACTAAAATACGATTTTTTCGAACTTTTTTTAAAAAAACAAATGATTTAGCTGTTTTTTGAAAAAATGAAGAGAAATTTAAACTTTCTGAAAAACCTAAAACATAATAATATTTATGCGTGCCTACGGGGAACCGTATGGTCAAATTTGATTTAATTTCAAAGGAGGTATTTGTATGAACGAACAATTCAACAAATTTAAGAAGAAACTGATGATTGAACACATCGTCAAATCTGCCTTGCTCGGTTTGGGATGTGGTCTTGCCGGAGCAGGCATTTCCATGTTTGTCTTCGGATTCACGGGAACAGCATTCATCTGGTGGGTACACCTGCTTATCGGTGTTGGCATCATGCTTGCAGTCAGTATCGCTTTCTTCTTCTGGAAAAAGCCGACTGATGTCACGGTCGCCGCAAGAATGGATAAGGACATGGGCCTTCAGGAAAAGATTGCCACCATGGTCGAATTCCAGGATGAGAGTTCTCTTCTCATAGATAAACAGAGGGAAGATGCAACGGAGCAGCTTTCCACCAAGACGACAAAGAACATGCCATTCAAGCTTGCCGTCTTCACGATTCCTGTCATCGCCGTATCCGCAGCTCTCTTTGCATCGAGCTTCTTCGCTCCAAAGATTGCTGAATCCACTGGTATTATTAAGGATAATACGAAAATCGACGATACCATCGACAACATCAACGACAGGACTGACCAGATCACTGACAAGATTCAGGATGTCATCGATAAGTCTGATGCCGATGAAGACTTCAAGGATGAACTCAGTGATATCATCAATGACCTGAACAAGGAACTTCAGGATGATGATGATGTCGCCTCCCGTCAGGATAAGATTGATGAGGCCAAGGATAAGATCGATGAAGCACTCGACAAGGCTAATTCCAAGGAAGAAATCGGTGATGCCCTCAAGGATCAGTCCGATGATGCCCTGAAAGAACTTGGCGATGCCATCAAGAATGGTGACGAGGAAAAGATCAATGAAGCCTTGGATAAACTTGCCGAGGAACTTGATGAGGAACAGGGCCAGGACAAGGCTGACCTCATGAAGGAAATCGCCGATGAGATAAATCAGGCTCTTGAAGATTCCGAAATCCCTGAAGGTGATGCCTTACGTGATTCCTTGAAGGAACTTGCAGATAAATTCGAAGCTGCAGCTGAAGAACTTGAAAATGCCTTAAAGGAAAATGAAAGCAAGTCTGATTCCGAAAAGGAAGAGGCTGATCAGCAGGCCAGTGATTCTGCCCAGCAGTCTGCACAGGATGCCCTCAATGAAGCTGGTGACAAGATCAATCAGGCTGTTTCACAGCAGAAGAAGAATGAAGAACTTGCTGAAGAAGTCAAGGATATGGTCGATCAGTTTGCCCAGGATAAGGATGAGACCGATGAATTCGATCCTGATGAGGATGAACAGGACGACCAGGAAGGTGATGATTCCAATTCCGACCAGAACAGTGATCAGGATGGCTCCGACAGTGATTCCGATCAGAGTCAATCCGGTCAGCAAGGCGGTCAACAGTCCGGAGATCAGCAGTCTGGAAATCAATCCAGCGGTCAGTCTGGTCAACAGTCCGGACAGTCTGGAAGCCAGCAGGGAAGTTCCGACAAGCAGGAAAGCTCCAGTAGCGGTTCTGCAAGTGACGGAGCCGGAAAAGGTGGCGACGGTGAAACCAATTACGCCAGCAATGATCACGTCTTTACCGGTGGCGATAATGGTGACAAAAAATATTCTGATGTCATCGATGAATACAACAACGCAGCCAAGGAAGAAGCCAAGAACAATGGTGATGAATCCGGTGAAATCGATGATTACTTCAAGCTTCTCTATGGTGACAAGTCTGGATCAAGCAATAATCCGTAATCAATCAATTAATTAGTCAATCAGTATATAAGAGATAGAAACAAGGATAATAATTACAATGGAAAACGAAAATTTAAATTACGAAGTCGAAGAAAATGAAGAAGTTGTCGCTGCCGTCAGTGAACCTGCAACAGGTTCTCACAACGATGACATCCTGATTCAGCACTTTGCTGAATCAGTTGCCATGATCAAGAACGAACTCCATAAGGATATCGTCGGTCAGGAAGAAGTCATCGATTCCGTCATCATCGCTGTCGTTGCCGGTGGTAACGTTCTTCTCGAAGGTGTTCCGGGAACTGGTAAGACCAGATTGGTCCGTTCCTTGGGTCAGACACTTTCCTTGCCATTCTCCCGTATTCAGTTCACACCAGACCTTATGCCAAATGATGTCACTGGTACGAACATCATCCGTAAGGATGAAAACGGCAACCTTGTGACAACCTTCCAGCGTGGTCCGATTTTCGCCCAGATTGTTCTCGCCGATGAAATCAACCGTGCTACTCCGAAGACCCAGGCTGCTATGCTTGAAGTTATGCAGGAACACAAGGTCACTGTCTCTGGTGTCACCTATAAGATGGCTGAACCATTCTTCGTTCTTGCTACGCAGAACCCTGTCGAACAGGATGGTACTTATCCGCTTCCTGAAGCTCAGATGGACCGTTTCATGTTCAAGGTCACGATGCAGTTCCCATCTGCAAAGGAACTTGGTGACATCGTCAACATGACCCAGGGTCATATGGAAGAAAATGCCGTTAAGGTCGTCGATGGCCCAACCATCCTTGAGATGAGAAATCTTGCTCAGGGCGTCCCGGTCATCCCAGAAGTCCTTGACTATGCCGCAAAGCTTGTCGAAATGACTCATTCCGAATTGGAAGATTCCAGTGAAACCGGAAAGAAGTACATCCGTTATGGTGCTTCTCCACGTGCTGCCCAGGCTTTGATTACCGGTGCAAAGATCCGTGCTCTCATCCATGGCAACTACAATGTCTCCTATGATGACATCGATGCTCTTGCCTACCCAGTCTTACGTCACAGAATCAAGATCAACTACAATGCCATCAACGAAGGTCTCTCCATCGATAAGGTCATCGGCCTTCTGATCAAGGAAAACAGAAAGAACATTTAATATGAAACAGGTGATCGACGAATCATTTCTCCAGCAATTGGAACAATTTACCTTAGCGGTTAAAGATAATGTCGCCGGTCTTTTTGGTGGAAACCACAAATCAAAAAAATATGGTTCTTCCTGTGAATTCGCTGACTATAGAGATTATATGGAAGGCGATGATATTTCCAAGATTGACTGGAATCTATATGGTAAATTTGAAAAGATGTATCTGAAACTCTTCTTGGATGAAAGACAGATGCAGACCAGAATCTATATCGATGCTTCTGGCTCCATGAAGTTCTTCAAGAAGGATGAATATGTTTTACGTTTGGCTACTTCCTTAGCCTATCTTTCTGTCTCTGAAATGGACAAGGTTCATGTCTATTACATCCAGGGCAATGAGTGCAAGCCGCTCATCGAGAACTTGGTCGGACGTGACTCCTTCATGAACAGTGTCGGACGTTTCAACAACATCGAATTTGAAGGTGAATCCTCGATTTCCGATGCCATTGTCCGCTCCAATGTCGGCTATGGTGATGGAAGAAGTATCATCATTTCTGATTTTGAGACTGACAGGAACTACACTGATGCCATCGACTATCTCCGTCAGAAGAGAAGAGACGTTCTTTGTATGCAGGTGCTTGCCGATGAGGAAATGCATCCAAGTTTCCGTGGAAAGACCATCATCCACGATTCCGAAGATGACAACCACACCTACAAGAGCAACGTTACCAGGGATGTTCTTAAGGCTTATCAGAAAGCCATTGACTATGTGGAACACAAGATTCAGGATTATTGCATGGCCAGAGAGGCTGACTATCTTCTTTGCTCCACCAAAGATACATTGAAAGATGTATTCCTTAACATGATGGTCCAGAAGGGGGTGCTGAAATGAGTTTGACTTATCCATATGCTCTCTTTGCATTGATTGCCATCCCGATTGTCATCCTTATCTATATTCTCAAGAACAAATATCGTGATGAGACGGCTCCTTCCACTTATCTCTGGGAGTTGAGTGAAAAGTTCCTCAAGAAGAGAAACCCACTCAGGAAGATGGAACATCTTCTTGCCTTGATCATGCAGTGTCTTGCCATCGCCGGCATGGCATTTGCTCTTGCCCGTCCTGTCTTCACTGTCAAGGATGGTGCTGACAACATCGTCTTCGTCGTCGATGGTTCTGCCAGTATGTCCATGAAGAGTTCCGAGGACAACACCATGACACGTTTCGATATGGCAAAGTCCCAGATCGTCGAAGTGATCCGTGATGCCAATGTCGGTTCTCAGTTCACCATCATCATCGCGGATGACAATCCCAGAGTCGTCTGCAAGAGCGTCTCCGACAAGGAGAAGGCTGAAATCTATGTTGATTCATTGACTGTCTCTGCCGGAGAAGGTGACCTTGATGAACCAATCAACATGGCTCAGGAAATGTTCTCCAGTGGTTTATGCAACGTCTGCTATCTTGCCACTGATCGTCCATTCCTCAAGGCTGATGTCGAAGAGAAGAAAGCTCTTCAGAACATCAATCTCATCGATGTCTCTGATGAGAAGAGCGTCAACTATGCCATATCCGATCTTTCCTACGAATATTATTCTTCCGACGGAAAATATTGGATGAATTTCACTGGTAGCTTCATCAGCTACAATCAGGATCTTCTCACCAATGAACTTCCAATCCGTTTCTATCTTGATGACACAAAGTTAGGTTCACTTCCTATCTCTGCCATGTATGACAGCAATGGTGCATCAAGGAAGAACATCGAGAAGATTGAGAAGAACACAAAGTATTATTTCGATCTGACTACCGAAGACACGGAGAAAAAGTTCACCAGTGTCACTGAGGTCAAGGCTGTCATCGAAAAGGATGATGCACTTGAAGCAGACAACACGGCCATCTACTACAACACCGATGTCCTTGCCAATACCAAGGCTCTTCTTGTTCAGGGTAGCGATGCTCCGTTATACATGTCTGCGGCATTGAAATCCGTCAAGACGGCCGGCACTGTCGAACTTACCACCATTTCCGAGGCCAGATACAATGGCCAGTCCGGATATGATGTCTACATCTTCGACAGCTGCAATGACGTTTCTGTCCTTCCTGAGACTGGTACATGCTGGTTTGTCAATTGCACCAACATTTCCGCTTCCGATACCGGCTTCAAGGTCGGTGACAGAAGAAGTGGTTTGGATGTCACGATGAAGTATGCCGGAAACACGGATGACATTCTCTATAACCAGTTTGTCAACAGCATCGATGTTTCCAAGTCTTTCGCTTTGTCTGACTACATCCGTTATTCATTGGATGGTGGTGAATTCACATCCGTCATCTCCTACAATAACACTCCTATCGTCTTTGCCGGTATGAATGATACCGGAAGAAGAGAAGTCGTTTTTGCCTTACCTCTCGATAAGTCAAACCTTTGTCTTAACATCGACTTTGTCTATCTTGTCCGCAACTTCATCAACTATTCCAATCCTACACTTCTCAAGCAGTTCACTTATGAAGCCAAACAAAAGGCTACTTTCTCCATTTCCAGCAACATCAAATCCATTCAGATCACCTCTCCTGATGAATCCAGCTCTCCGCTTGACATCGAAGGAAAGGAATATGTCGAATATCAGTTCAATAAGGTTGGAACCTACAAGGTCACTGTCACCTACATCGATTCTACATCCAAGCAGGTTTCCATTTACGCAAGTTATCCAGAAGAGGAGGAGAACCCCTACGTCACGGATTACAAGAAATACAACTTGGTGACCAATGTGAACACCAAGAAGGGCGATGGATTGTTCGATAACATCTTACCGTTCGTCATCGTCGCTGCCGTCTTGTTCATCGGTGATTGGGCCTTATACACACATGAGCAATATTAAGATTGAAAATCCATGGTTGCTCTTTGTCGGATTGGGATTGATACTCGCCTCCGTCGGTGCGTTCTTCCTTATTCCGAAAGCAAAGAGAATCCGTCCGAAGAACCTGATTTCCTTAGGCTTGCATATCGTCATTTCCATCACCTTGGCCCTTGCCTTTGCCAACATCAAGTTCGTCACGACATCGTCTGATGTCGAAGTCTATGCCGTTGTCGATGTGTCTGATTCCGAAAGCCAGAATGCTGACAAGCTCACTGAACTCGTTCAGGACCTCTACAAGCAGGCTGGCAGCAAGAATGCCAAGGTCGGTGTCGTTGCCTATGGCAAGAACCAGACCACTTTGGCCAAGGCAGGCAGCAGAATTTCTTCCGATGCCATCAAGAAGCTGTTTGAGGAAAACAATTCGACCATTGACAGATCTGCCACTGATATCGCCTCTGCCTTAACCTATACCAACAACCTCTTTTCCGACAATGTCGTGAGAAGAATGGTTCTCATCTCTGACGGAATCGAAACTGATGGCAATGCCATCGATACCATCGAGACATTGAAGAACAACGATGTCATGCTCGACTGCATCGATGTGTCCGATTCCCTCAAACATGAAGTCGCCATCACCGGTATCGAGTATACCGACAGGGTATTCAAAGGCAGAACTGAGACGGTCACCATTTCCGTCCGTGCCACCAGATCCACGAATGGCAAGATCAAGATTACCTGTGGTGGAAACACGATTGCTGATTCTGATGTCAGAGTCAGTATCGCCAAGGGTCTGAATGTCGTCACCTATACCTTGCCTACATCTGAGGCGGGAAGATTCGACTATGAAGTCACCCTTGAAGCCGACAGTGATACATTCGAGGAAAACAACATCAAGAGATTCACTCAGACCGTTACCGAAGACTATAAATTCCTTTATCTCTCCGGCAATGAAAGGAATGAAGAAACAAACATTCTTAATTCACTGGGTATCTACAATGATTCCTCCAAGGTCACATACAGCTTTGAATATGTGAATGTTCCATATAAGATGGAAGAGCTTGTCAAGTATGATGAAATCATTCTTTCTGATTTCAACGTAACAAAGCTTGATGAGGAACTTGATCTCGAAAGAGAGGACTCCATTGCCAGTCAGTTTGTCAATAACATCAAGGCATGTGTGTCCGTCTATGGAAAGTCTCTTCTTACCTTTGGAGACACCCATACCGGTTTAAGCAATGAAGAATATTCCTATCTCAGCGATTATGGCGATATGCTTCCTGTCCAGTCTCATTCAGAGGGTGGAAAAGCCGTCATCTTCTTGATTGACGTCTCCGGTTCCATGGACACTGACAACCGTCTTACCATGGCCAAGAAGGGCGCCATTGCTGCACTTGATACTTTCTCCGATGAGGATATGGTCGGTATCACTACATTCTCTGATGAGACTAAGATTGTCAAGCCACTTACCAGCATCAGAAACAAGGAAGAACTTGCCAGAGCCATCAACAAGATGAAGACCGAAGGTGGTACCACCATGGGTCCAGCCTTGAAGATGTGTGGTAAGGAACTCAATGATTCCACTGCTGAATTCAAGACCGTCATCACCTTGTCTGATGGTGATCCGTTCGATACTGATGCTTCATTAAACAAAATCGTGAGACAACTTGCCGAAGACAACATCACCTGCTCCTTCATCAATATTTCCAACAGAGACAGTACCTCTGTCTCCAGATTGAAGAGGCTTGCAACCTATGGCAATGGTAACTATTACTTTGTCAGCAAGGCTCAGCAGCTTGTCGATGTCATGGTCAATTCCGTTTCTGAGGAAATCACCAACATAGCCATCAAGCAGGATGACACGACCGTCGTTGTCAGAAATGCAAATGATGAAGTTCTCAATGGTACCAACAATACCTTTGCATCTCTCAGCGGTTTTAATTATTGCCGTATCAAGCCACAGGCTGAAACGGTCCTGACTGCTACCTATATCAGAAATGAGGAAACGCTTGATGACAACGGAAATTCCAATTCCACCACGACCACATATAACGTTCCGTTATATGCACATTGGACATATGGAAAAGGGACTGTTTCCAGTTTCACTGCAGATCTCATCGATGATACAACGGCATCCTTCCGCAACACTCCAGGTGGTGCACAGTTCTTTAGGAATTTGGTTACGACAACTTTGCCGACACGTTCTGCAAACAACCTTCTTGACTTCTCCTATGTCAACTATGGTTATACGACGACCGTAAATGTCAATCCGAACAACGGTGACTATACCGGCAAGATTGTCATCAAGGTAAAGGATCCTGACAATGCCACTACCGAATATGAGCTCATCTATAACGGCAGTAGCTATTCTGTCAGTGTTCCAGTCAGCAAGACTGGCATCTATGACGTCGAAATCAACTACTATGAGTCCAATGACGGCAATATCTCTTCCGAGATCACTGCCACGGATACTCAGCCGCTCTATTTCGATTATTCCAAGGAATACAATTTCTTCGATACCGATATGAGCAGCGATATTCTCTATCGTCTTGCCAGCAATCTTTCCGGAAATACGACTTCCGACAGGGTTGACTACAATACCAGCGATGCCGAATATCAGTATTCAAGCTACTTCTCAACGATGATGATCTTCCTTCTCATCTCCGTCGGTCTCTTCCTTGTCGATATCTTTGTCAGAAAGAGCGACATCATCTTCAGAAAGAAGAAGGCAAGCGAAAACGCCGCCATCAATCAGTAAACATAAAGCCATTTGGATTTATTCCATTTGGCTTTTTTTATGGCTTCATGAGGTTGTATTTGTTTTCCTTAAGACTTAAAATCATAGGGTGGTTTTTAAGGAGCGAGAATTATGTTTTCATGGCAACATTTCGTTTGGTTGGGAATATCCATCATTTTGATTGCACTTTGTTTCTATCTTTTCAGATTCAACAAAAAAATCAGTAGGATGAGTCTTACGAAATTCCTTTATTTTTCCTCGGCATTTGTCTTCATCCAGGAAATCATCCAGATGATGGCCATGATGAATTTCCTTCCCTATGCCTTCGGAAACGAACATAACGTGGATGGAGTTGTCCATTATGCACCATATTTCGATCCGAGGGACTTTCCGCTTCATCTCTGTTCGATACAATTCATCTTCCTCTTCCTTGCCGCTCATACGGAAGATGAAAAGAAGAGAAAAAAGATTCTCTCCTTCTTCTTCCCGACAGCCATTTTCGGTGCCTTCATGGCTTTGGTCATGTCCAATGTCTTCACCATCAAGAATGATCCTGATTGGATGAGTCAGTGCTTCATATCCCCTGTTTTCTATTCATTTTTCCTGATCCACGCCTATCTGTTCTTCTGTGGCATATTCATCGCCACGGACAAGAGAATCAATTTCCATTTCAAGGATTGCATCTCTGGAATGTTCATCATGGAATGCCTCGGATTCTTCTCTTTGATGGTCAATTCCATGGTCACTGTCGTCAGAAGAGATCCGGATAATTTCCTCGCTCCATATGAAATCGTCTCCAATGCAAATCTGTTCTTTACATCCGACATTCCGGTAAATCTTGTGTTAACCGAGAAATGGCAATGGATATTGTATTTCATCATTCTATTCATCCTGGTCATCGTGATCTTCATTCTGTTCTTCCTGCCGTTTTATTTCCTCGACAAAAGGAAAAAGAAGATGGAATCGATATCCCATCCTGATGTAGCTGAAACGAATCATGATGACAAAGAAAATAATATTTGACGGTGATGGTACCCTGTATGATTCAGAGAGAAGCATCAAGAAATCGTGTAATCATGCCTTGAAGAGTCTGGGCTATAAGGAATACAGGTTTGATGAACTTGATTTCTTCATCGGGCCTCCGCTTCGGGAGAGCTTCAGGCTTTGCCATGTGAAGGAAGATGATTTGGATTCGGCTATCGACATATATCGTAAACATCAAAGAGAAAACACTCTATATGACATCGATCTTTACCCCAATGTGGAGAAGACACTCTCCTGGCTTCATGAACATGGTTATTCCATCTATTTGGGAACATCAAGACCTGGATTCTTGGGAATGGAACTTCTTACCCATACAGGCATCATCAAGTTCTTTGACGGAGTTTTTGGGGCTGATGATGATGGAAAAAATGCCTCAAAGGTAGATGTGATTTCCAAGGTGGTGTCATGCACGGCAAAGACGGATGTTACATATATGGTCGGAGACACAAAGATGGACATACTTGCCGGAAAGAAATTCTCTTGCCATACCATCGCATGCCTTTATGGATTTGGAAACCTCGATGAACTTGATGGTTGTCTTCCTGATTATAAGATTTCCGACTTTGGGGAAATCATCGACATCGTGAAATGAAAAGAAGTGCCTCTTATCGGGACACTTCTTTTTTGCTGAATTCAGTTTTGAAGATTCTCTTGGAAATGATGAAGTAACAGATGAAATGGGCAATCATGGTGACTCCCCAGCTGATTGGGTAGGATAGATACAAACCGAATATGGAATGTAATGATTCCATCCTGAAGAAAGTGTAGATGTATAGAATTCTAAGTGCACAGATTCCGACTAATGAGACCATCATTGGGATGAAGGAATAACCAAAGCCTCTTATGGCACTGGATATCGTACATACGAGCGTATATATGATGTATGTCGTTCCGATGATCTTCATCTTCTCGACGCCATAGCTTATGGCTTCGGCATCACTGATATAGATTCTCAACAGTGGTTCTGCCATGAAATAGACGAAGATTCCTGCTATTAGGGAGAATGCCACACCATATAGTGAGCAATAGAATGTGGACTGTTGGATTCTCTTTTTGTCCTTGGCTCCGTAATTGGCACCGACAAAGGCAACGGATGCCTGGGCAAAGGCATCGACACCGACGGAAAGGAATGACTCTATGGAGCTTTCGGCACCAGTCCCTGTGACAGCCGCAGAACCGAAGGAATTGATGCTGGATTGCAATACGACGTTTGAAAGGGAGAATAAGGCTGACTGGATTCCTGCAGGAACGCCGATTCTGATGATTTCCAGGATTTCTTCCTTATGAATCCTGAAATTCCTCAATGTGAGTCTGCAGAACGAATTCTTGTTTTTGATGAGACATAGTGTGACAAGAGTAGCCGAGATGACCTGGGCAATCGTCGTCGTGATGGCGACACCGGCAACATCAAGCTTGAAGACGATGACGAACAGGAAGTTGAGAGAGACGTTTACGATTCCGGAGAGACATAGGATGAGGAAAGGCTTTGTCGTATCTCCTAGGCCCCTCATCAATGCTGCACCGAAGTCATAGATGATGACAAAAGGAATGCCTAGGAAGTAGATTCTCATGTAAGTCGTCGAAAGGTCGATGATGTCATCCGGTGTGGACATCCAAATCAGAAAATATTTTGAGCAGAAGACACCGACGATCATCAAGATGACTCCGGATATGACGGCAAGGAAGTAGGTAGCCTGAAGGATTCTTTCGGACTTTTCCTTATCCTTTTTTCCATAGGCCTGGGCGATCAGGACGTTGGCACCGACGGAGAAGCCTAGAAACAAGGAGACGATGAGTGAAGTCAATGAGGTCGTTGCGGATATGGCACCGACCGAGTTCTGGCTTCCGAAGTTTCCACATGTGATGAGGTCAGCAGCGGAATAAAGTAGTTGCAGCCAACCGCTCAAAAGCACGGGTATGGCAAATATGATGACCTTTTTGGCCAGGTTTCCACTTGTCATGTCAAGTTGTGCATCTAGTTTCAGTTTCATAACGGAAAAGAGTATAAATCAGGTTGATTTATACTCCGTTGTGAAAGCGGTTAACGGAAAGGATAATGGTTGATGGTGGAAAAGAGAAGCGTCATCGTCTGATAGACGTCGAATTCCTCATCGCTCCATACCTTGTCACGTCTGGCATAAATACAAAGGTAGGATGGTTCGTTTTTCCCGTTGATGAGCCTGAATGCCAATAGGGATCTCGTATGATTCTTCATCATAAGGTCGTGGATTGGTTTCTGTGCCGGTATCTTTGAGGCTTCCAGACGATAGAAGTATTTGAATCTTTCATTTCTGTCGAAGAAGAAGTCGTTTTCATCATAGGGAACAAAAGTGACATCCTCTTCTTCCTGGTCGATATAAAGAAGCTCATCCCTTTCTGAATCATGGTAGGTGATCAGGGAATCATTATAATATTTGCCTAGCATGGTCGATGTGACCTTGAGTGAACGATAAGGATCCTTTGAATTGTTGAAGGTTTCAAAGATATAGGTGATCAGACCGGTCTTCGTCAGTTTCAGGCTTTTCTTTTCAAGATCGATGTTTCCGTGAAGATCCTTGTCATAGATGATGAAGCAGTTCTTTCCCTTGAACTTACCTCTGTATAAGGCTTTGTCGATAAGTTTGAGAAGGGAATCGAAGTCCTTGGCATCAAACGGATATCTGACGATACCGGAAGTAAAGGAAATCCTTCCGTTAGGAAGTATGGAGTCAAGATAGCCAAGAGGATGGTTTCTTACATATTCGGAATATTCATGAGCTATGTTCCATACCAGCTGTCTTTCCTGTATTTCCGGAACGATAAGAGCAAATTCATCTCCTCCGACCCTGAAGAAAAGACCTTTCTCACCGACATTTGTCCTTATCATGTCACAGGAATCCTTCAGAACCCTGTCACCGATGACATGTCCTAAGGAATCATTGACTTTCTTGAAATTATCAAAATCGATGAAATAAAGTGCATATGGGATATTCCGCTCAATCAAAAAATGACCAAGCTTCTCAAATAATTCCTTTGAAAAGGCCATGGTCATTGAATCGTATCTTCTGTCTATCGGATAATCGGATATGAAAGTTTCAATTATTTTGTTCATGATTTGATTATATTTCATGTATTTTCAAAATGAAAGAACTTTCATGGATGATTTTCAAGGAAAATGCTGATTTATGCAAGACTGTTGAAGATTGTCTCGCAGGTGGTGAGATATTCCTTAGACTTCGGCTCAAGGACATAGACCGTCTCTGTGCCGTAAAGTGGATTCAGGTAATATGGATAGGAAGAGATGAAATCAGAAAGAAGGATTCCTTTTTTCGTGGCTTCGTCCTGATAATAATATTCTCCCTCTTCAGCCTTTTTCCTGAATTCGGTCACGACATTCTTCAGAGTCGGAGAATATCCGATTGTGTTTGCATTCTGATAGGCATGATCTTTATCCAGCATGAAGTTGATGAACTGGTTGGCCAGAGTATAGTTCTGGGTCGTGGTTGGTATGACCATGCTGTCAAAGAAGGCTGTCGTTGTCTTTGGAACATAGATATTGAAGTTGATGTCTGCATCGATGTCGGTCGAATACATGAGATATAGGGTATCGAAGAAGTCACCTGATTGGGTATAGCAGAAATCCAGAGAGGAATTTGCGACATTTCTTTTCAGTGAATCGTTTCCGAATTCATCGAATTTTACTTTCTTCAATGCAGTGATGCAGTCGTTCTTTATCTCATCCGAAAGATCCTTTTCCTTGCTGTTGTCGTAGGAGGTGATGTTTGGATCAAGGTTTCTGCTCATGAGATAACTTGCCAAAATCCATCTGGCGGTGTCGTACATGCCTATTTTGACATTGGAAGAAAAATCATTTCGGTTCCATAAGGCATCAAAACCTTTTTCCTTCAGAGTCGTGCCGACATCCGGATTCCTTGTCGAATAGATGAGGGAGTAGCTCCCCCAGAAATATGGCATGAAGTAGGAATTGAATTCCTTTCCCTCCGAGACCATGTATTCCTTCATCAGGGTTGAAAGCCCATCCGAGAATAGGGTCTGATAGTTCTTCAGATTGTCATAGGATTCGTTCTTTACATCCAGTTCCATGAGATATCCTTGATCATAGAGCTGATGCACGGTATAGTCCCCTGGAATGGCAACGTCATAGCTTGTCGTCTTGCTGGTGATCTTCTGATACATGGATTCAGAGGATGTCACATCCTCTTCGATGACCTGACAGTGATATTCCTTCTCGAAGGCACTGACTAGGTCCTTGTCGATGTACTCACCCCAGTTGAGGAGATATAAGGTCGTATTAGGAGTAGATAATACGATGACAGCAAAGGTTGTGAAAAGAATCAGAAACGTGATGGAGATATATAATATTTTTTTCATTTCTGTCTTTCTCCCTTCTTTTTCTTCCTGGCATCATGCATGGAGAAGAGAAAAACGATGAGAAGCGTGATGAAGGTAAGCAAAGCGTTGAAGGCATAGCTTCCTGCAGAGAAATTCTTCTTTGTATAGGAAGAATAAACATAATTCGAGAAGTTGGAGAAACCATTTCCCTGTGTGTAGAAGGAAATGACAAAATCATCAATGGACAAGGTAAATGCGACAAGAGCACCTGTAAGTATGGCTGTGGACAAGGATGGTATGACGACCTTGAAAAGAGATTTTATCGGAGAGCAGCCAAGATCCCTGGCAGCCTCATATAAGGAATCATCCATCTGTTCGAGTTTCGGAAGAATCATCATGATGACATAAGGCAAGGTGAAGAAGACATGGGCGACAAGCATCGTGGTAAAGCCGAAGATGTCAGGAATCAATGGCTTGATGACGCTGAAGATGATCATGATGGAGATGCCGGTGACGATTTCGGAATTCAGCATAGGTATTTCGTTCAGGAAGTCCATGGCTTTTCTTGCCTTCTTTGACAAGGCATTTATTCCGATACTTGAGAAGAGTCCGGCAATGGTGGAGATGAAGGTTGCCCAGAAGCTGACAAGAAGTGAGTCAAGAATGGATGTGAAAAGCTGACGGTTGGTGAAAATCTCAGCATAGTTTTCGAATGTGAATCCTCCCCACTGCAGTGGAGTGATGGAATTTGCACTGGCGTTGAATGACTGGTAGATGATGATGAAGACCGGGACATACATGATGGAGAAGACAAAGAGGATGAAGATGACCTTCAATATGGAGGTCACATAATGCTTCCAATGATTCTTTTCTAGCATGATTTTCTGTCCTTCTTCTTGTTATGTTGGCTTCTTTCAAAGAAAAAGACCATGAGTATGATGATGATACTGAGCAATATGCTGAGCAACGAGCCGAAATTGAAGTTGTTCTTTTCAAATACAGACTGTATCAGGTTTCCGATCAGTCTGATTTTTCCTTCACCGATGGTCTGCGAGATGGCAAAACCTGTTGCAGCTGGAAGAAAGACCATGATCACACCTGAACTTACACCGCTTAGGGATAAAGGAAGTGTCACCTTGAAGAAAGTCTTCACAGGTGTGACGCCTAAATCCTTGCTTGCCTCAAGATAGGATCTGTCTAGTTTCTCAAGGACGGTGAATATAGGAAAGATCATAAAGGGAAGATAGGTCGTGACGGTGACAAAGATGACTGCGGGATAGGAACCCACCAAGTCGAGTGCCTTGAATGCATCGGTGGAGAAGAGCCTTAACCAGGATACGATTCTCAACATGGAATTTGACCACATCGGAAGTATGAGAAGAAGGAGGAAGACCAACTTGTTCTTTATCTTGGAAAAGGATAGGAAGTAAGCGACCGGATATCCCAAAAGGATGCAGATCAGGACGGTGATCAGGGCAACGATGAGAGAATTGACGATTGCCTTGAGGATGGACACATCATTGAGTCGGTAATAGCTTTCGATACTTGCACTGGCGGAAGAAAAATCCATGCCATTGGTGGACATGAAGGTAAGAATGAGCATCAGAACCAGAGGCATGACGACAAGGAACACAAGCCATACGAAATATGGTATGGCAAGATACTTAAATCTTTTCATTTTTCTCAGTTTCCTCTAACATCAGCCTGGCCTGAAGCCTGAGATCCTGGATTTCCTTTGGCTGAAGGGAATCCTCAACCTTCATCAGATGGATTTCATAGGCATCAACCTTGAGCCCTATGACATCTCCGACCTCAACGTTCTGATAGTCCTGTACCATCACGGTCTGTCCGTTGACCTCTACCCAGATGTCAAAGGTGACACCGGTGAAGGCAGTCTTCAGGACTTTTCCCTGAAGGATGGCCTTGTCGACATCCTCCAGAACAATATCGAAATCCTCGGGACGGATGACGGCATCCACGATTTCTCCTGGAATGAAAGTGGTGACGTAACTCTTGAATTTCTGATTGAGGAACATCACCTGCTGGTTGCCAAGGAAGGTACCCTCGAGAATGTTTGGATTCTCATAGTTGGCAAGAAGTTTCGCCTTGGACTCATTTATGGACTCCACATATATGTTACCCGGAGATACGGAAAGTCCGATGATGTCATGGACTTTTTCCTTGTCTTCGGATTCCATCTTGATGATGGTGTCATCGATCTTGACATTAAGAAGATATTTGTTTTCCTCATAGGTGCAACTGAGCACCTCCCCTTTCAGCTTTGCGATATCGAGTGAGCAGATATCGAAATCCGGTCTTTCGATGATGACATAGACATTGTCTCCCGGTCTGAAGTCAAAGGCTGAGACCTTGAATGTCTTGTTGAGGATGTTGAGCCTTCTGATGTCAGAGTAGACACCTCTGAAGATATTGGCCTCACCGATGAAGGTTGCCACAAATCTGTTGACCGGCGTATTGTAGATATCTTCCGGTCTTCCCATCTGCTGTATCTTTCCTGAATTCATGACGACGACGGTGTCTGACATGACCATGGCTTCTTCCTGGTCGTGGGTGACGAAGATGAAGGTGATTCCAAGTTTTCTTTGCAGTTCCCTGAGTTCAAGACGCATGCTTTTCCTTAACTTCAGGTCAAGAGCGGAAAGTGGCTCATCCAAAAGAAGAATACGTGGTTTGTTGACGATGGCCCTGGCAATGGCGATACGCTGCATCTGTCCTCCGGAGAGGGAGGATATTTCTCTCTTCTCATAGCCTTCGAGGTTGACGAGCTTGAGTGCTTTTTTGACTTCTTCCCTGATGACATTTTCCTTGAAGTGCCTATCCTTGATTTCTTCTATCATCTGATAAAAGCAGTCTTTGGATGAAACATTCTCAAGAAATTCCGTTCTGAATGTCTTGTATTTGAGAGAACCATCGATCTTGTCCAAAGGGTATTCGACATTATATTTTTTGATAAGTGTCTCTATATATTCCTTCGCATCATGGAATGTGTGGAAACGGTGTGACTTTTCAAGAGCTTTCAGTTCGATTTCTAATTGATATTTGATGGATTTTGATTCGAAAGTGGAAATGACATAGGCTTTGACATCTTTTGGCTTTTCGATGAAAGTGAGCTTATGGACAAGTTCGTTGATTTCTTCTTCACCAAAGCCGTTCTTCTCCATCATGTTCATCGTACCGATGTCATAAACGTTGGAGTAGATGTTGTTTCTCAGGCCAAAGGCGATATTGTCATAGATATTGAGGTGCGGGAAAAGTGCATATTTCTGGAAGACGGTATTGATCGGCCTTTTATGGGATGGAAGAGAGGCGATGTCGACACCGTCGAGCAGAAGTTGGCCATGTTCCATCGATTCAAATCCGCCGATGATTCTCAATGTCGTCGTCTTGCCACATCCGGATGGTCCTAGGAATGTGACGAACTCATTTTCGTTGATGGACAGATTCAGGTCATCCAAGATGACATTGTCACCATACGATTTTCTGACCCCCTTCAGCTCAAGAATCTTACGTGCCATGTTTCTTTCCTCCTTGGGAAGAACCTTGTTATTAGAAACGAAATAAATTATAGAACTATGTAGAGAATATACAACTATTTTTTCATATTTTTTTGAGGTATGAAAAACACGACCTTTCCAATAGGAAAAAGGTCGTGTCGTCATAGCGTTCATTCAGTGTAATTCTTTGGATTTGCAACCATGGAATAGACATTACTCATGGTGAGGTAAAGAAGGATTTCCATCTCTGACCATACCTTTTCGACTCCTGATTCCACGAGTATGAGATTTCCTTCTTTGTCCTTCGTCCTGAATATGATGAAGGAACGTGTCTTTCGTCTTTCCATCAGAGCGAGGATTTTCTTTTCATAGTCATCATCTTTCTTCAGAAGGGAAAAATAATTGACATGGTATGTTTCTTCCCTGTTGAACCTGTATTCGTCTTTCTTCAGGCATGGAAGTCCACTTATCTTGGCCTGGGGATCCTGATAGAGCAGGACAGGTGCATCAGATGTTATCAAATAGATTGATTTTGCCGAATAGTAGTTACCCAGCATATGACTCACCATGGACAAGGCTTTGGCTGTATCATGGATACGGAACATCTCGAAAATATAGTCGACAAGACCATGGACGTTCAGACTTGATTTTCTTTGTGCGACATTGATGTCTCCATGAAGGTTTCGGTTATAGATGATGAAACAGTTCTTTCCCTTCATCTTCCCTCTGAAAAGAGCCTTCTCGGAATTCTTCAGAAGTCCTTCAAAATCAGGGGCATCTATCGGATGACGGGTGATACCCATCGTCAAGGTGACTGGATATGGCTTTGCATCGGTTGTGAGATATCCCAAATTGAGATGTCTGATGGATTCTGAAATATCTCTTGCGATGTTCCATACATCCTCATATGTTGCGATGTTGGGAACGATGACGACGAATTCATCTCCACCATAACGGAAAAGAACGCCTTTTTGTCCGATGACGTTTTCAATTCCGGTTGCAATGTCCTTCAAAAGTGTTTCGGAGGCAGTGATACCTTTTGTTTCACTGACACTCTCGAAGTTGTCGATATCGATGAAATACATGGAAAAGATGCCACCGTTCTCGATAAGGAAATCTGCATATTTCTTCAGATAATCCTTATTGACGGCATTCGTCAGGGAATCATATACATGTTCCTTGTTGTGAGTGGAGAAGAATTGGCTTTCTTTTAGTTTCATCGGTGAATTCCTAATGCAATATTGTACGATAAGTTTGATTGAGAATGTATTTATTTCCTTCTTTTTACCTTGATTGAAATGTTTTTTGTCTTCGAAAAACAAAAAATAGAGCATAATTCACGTTTTGTTTCTTTCCAGGAATCACGATTTTTGATAAACTAAGAACATGAGGAAACGGAAAATTCATTTTGATTCAGAATTCAGGAATATCAGCTCAGAAATACTTATGAACGAAGAATTCCAGAAAATGAAGAATTATGTCGCACATGGAAAATATTCCGTGTATGACCATTGTTTCCGAGTGGCCCTTCTCAGCTATTCCATTGCCAAGGAAAACGACATGAAATTGGATTATTCCTCTCTCATCAGAGGAGCCTTACTTCATGACTTCTATCTCTATGACTGGCATCATAAGGGAGAAGGACATCGGTTACATGGACTCCGTCATCCTTATTTCAGTTATCGCAATTCCGTCAGATATTTCAGCGTCAATGACAAGGAAAGGAACATGATTCGTTCCCATATGTTCCCGCTCACCTTCTGGTCAGTTCCCTTGTCTAGGGAAGCCTGGATATTGACGCTTGCGGACAAAATCTGTGCACAAAGAGAAACGACCATCAAAGGATAACCATATTGCCATGGAAAACATCATATTCGATTTGGGTGGCGTGCTTGTCAGCCATGACCCAGGACCATATCTTGAAAGGCTCTTTTCTGATCCTAAGGATCGTCAAAGAGTACTTGAAATCCTTTCTGAAAAGGATTTCTGGACAAACCTCGATTTAGGCTTGCATGAAACCTATAAGGATGCCTTGCCGGAAATCTATGGAAAACACAAAAAAGATGAAAATCTTCTCAGAAGATTCTTTGATAGTGATTTCATGGACGAATACACATCACTTAAAAAGGGAACTGAGCTTCTTTCCAGCTTCAAAAAGCAGGGATATGGAATATATATTCTCAGCAATTTCTCCAAGGATGGCATAAAAAAACTGATGGACAGCTTTTCCTTCTTTGATGATGCCGACGGTATGCTGATTTCCTGTGATGTTCATCTTGTAAAGCCGGATAAGAGAATCTATAGGCTATTGGAAGAAAAATTCGATCTTTTTGCGGATGAATGTCTCTTCTTGGATGACAGGGAAGAAAATGTCCTCTCAGCCAGAAATGCCGGCTTCAATTCCATCGTCTATTCTGAGGATACAATCGACGAAGAACTGAAGAAATACCTATAATGCACAGGATTCCTTAAGTTTTGGATCATCTATATAGATTTCATCAGGGTGCTTCTCAAAATAACTGCGTGCATAGGAACATGTCGCCTTTATATGGTAATTTTTCTCCTTTGCATAGCTGATGATTTCCTTCATCAGAAAGGAAGCCTTCCCCTGACCACGGAGAGAATCATCGACAAAGGTCTTGTTTATGATGATGTTGTCGTCTTCCTTAATGAAACATACCTTCATCAGAATCCTGTCTTCTTCCGTATAATATATGCCATCTTCCCTGATTTCCTTGTTCATGAGTATGTATCTCCTTTTGGTGAAATTATATAATATTCTTATATGACTTTATGAAAATATGCTTCTGTAGAAGATTGTGAGGAAAATGAAATGAGAAAATTTGAGATTGCCCGTGGATTTGAAAATGAAGATGTCGAACTTCCGAAAAGAGGTTCATCCCATTCTGCCGGATATGACATCAAGTCTCTTGAGACATTTACCTTGAAAGGTGGGGAGATGCATGTCTATAAGACGGGTATCAAGGCCTGTATGGAAGATGACGAAGTCCTTCTTCTTGTCGTGAGATCTTCCATCGGAATCAAGAAGGGACTTTGCCTTGCAAACCAGGTGGGGGTCATAGATTCCGATTACTATGGAAATGAGAACAACGATGGGCATATCATGGTTGCCCTCAGGAATATGACGGATAAGGATGTCACCATCGAAAAAGGTGACAGGATATGCCAAGGCATATTCAGCAAATATCTTGTCACAGACGATGATGATTCCACGACGGTCCGCAAAGGCGGTGTCGGTTCCACCGGAAAATAAAAAATATCCTTACCTTCCTTCGGCGTGATTCCGATAGGAAAGAGGTAAGGATTTTTATGTGGATTAGAGTTTTCTGTCAGTTCCTTCGTAGAAAACGGCGATGGTTCCAGGACCGACATGGGCACCGGTGACAAGGTCATAGAAATAGATTTCGATGTCTTTGATGCCGGCTTCCTCGAGAAGTGATTTCAGCTTGTCTGCATCCTCGAATGCATTGCAATGTGAAACATAGACCTTGCTGTTTTTGTCGGCGATATGCTCGATGACCTGATTGGCAAGTTTCTTTATGGCCTTGAGTTTTCCATGGGCAAGGGAAGTGACTTCGATTTTTCCTTCCTCTGAGCCATAGAGGAGAGGCTTGATGGAAAGAAGAGAGACCATCTTGGCCTTGAGCTTGCTGACTCTTCCGGTATTTGTGAGATAGATGAGGGAATCAACGATGAATTCACTTCTTGTCTTCTCGACAAAGTCAAGCACATTCTTTGTGAGAGCATCCAAATCATCGGTCTTCATGGATTCCTCATAGGCATGCATGGCAATCATGCCTTCACCTAGGCCTGCTGTCTTGGAATTGACGATATGGATAAAATCTCCGCCATGCTTTTCGTTGAGCTGGTTTGCAACCATCTGACAGGTCTGGTAGGCTCCGGAGATTCCACCGGCGAGGGAAATATAGAGAACCTTGTTCCCTTTGCTGATTTCCTCTTCCATCTTTTCCTGGAACATACCAGGATTGGGAAGTGATGTCATCGGCGTGTTTCCATCCTTCATCAGCTGATAGAAGGTCGTGGAGAATTTCTCGACATCGACATCATCCTGGTAACATAATAGCTTCTGATCCTTGATTTCGACAAGCATCGGAAGAACCGTGATATCTTCCATATGTTTGCTTTCAAGAATGCCCTTGAAAAGATTGCTGCTTGCGTCAGTATATATTTTAATAGCCATTTCAAAACCTCGTATTCATGAAATTAGTTTAACACCATATTCCGGATATTGATAGATAATTCCGCCAAGTTTGTGTTGAATCCAGGCTTCTTCAGTCCTTTTTCTTCTTTTTGAAGTTGTTCAATCTGAGATTCGTTATGAACCCTACCATGTAGAAGAAGTTGAAGATGAAGGAGAAGATGGCATTGAAGAGTGTCTTGACGGAGAAATCGTTGCCGGTGACCCAAGTATAGATGATATAACTGACCTCGATGATGACGATGATGCAGTTTACCGTACCGAAGAAGGTGAGATGGTTTCTTATCTTCCATCTCTTGGAATAGGTGGAAATGGCAGCCAGACCGCTGAGAATGTAGAAAATGGCTATCATTATGGCCGTGATGAATGCCGTGATGGTGGCTGTTCTTTCTTCATTCCAGTTCATGGAGTTTGCCGTTGCGATGCCAGAGATGATGCTTGAGAATCCAACCCCCATCAGACCTGTGCCGCCTATGAGAAGCGCATATTTTTCTACCTTGTGTATCTTCTGTTCTTCAAGCCAGGAAGCAAAGATGGCTTGAGATGATTCCGAAAATACCATATTGTTTTCCTTGTCGAGGAAACTTATGCTGTTGAGTTTTCTTTTGTATCTGATGCTTCTGATATGTTCCTCACTGGGGGAGAGGAAAAGGATGGAAACGGATTCCCAAATGAAGACCCAACCGCTGATTTCTATGATCTCAAGGAAAATCTCCTTGGCCATTCCATCCTGTATCCAGGTGGTGTTGTTGACAGATACCTTGAGTATGAGAAGGAGGATTCCTGCCAGCAGGAGGAAGGCAATCTGAAGACTCTTCTTCCTTGATTCTCCATATCCGTTATAATGTTTTTCCTCAAAGGAATCGTTCAGTGATTCCATGACAGTTTCGGCCTTGTAGTTCTCATAATCCTGTATGCGGAATTCGATGTTTGCCTTGTATCCTAAGGGAACCTTGCCAAGACTATTGGATATGGTGTCAATGACATCATTTGAGATTTCGTGATATCCGTTATATCCCACCTGATTGAGGAAAAGATCGCTGACTTTGTCATAATCAAGGGAGATATGCATGATTTTGGCTTCATCGTCGATTTCATATTTCTTTTTCAATAATTCTATCTGTCTTTTATAGACAGGATTTTCCTGTAGTTTCTTCATTTTTTTCGGTCCTTTGTTTTATCTTGAATATTTTGCTCTGCAAATGGCATGAATGCCATCATATTTTCTGTTGCCAGTGCTTGGTTATTATTGTATTTGTTTGTCTCTATCTGGTTGAATTTGTAGTGAAGAATGAAATCTGTTTTACAATTTCGTGTATCGAACTCAAAGTTGATTCTGTTGGCTTCATTCAGAAACTTCCATATGATTTATCTTTTCTTTTTTCTTTTTGTCAAACGGCATGTCATCATGGTCTAGTTTCATGAGGTCATATAATGTCAGTCCAAGTATGAAGAGATTGATGATGGCTGCGATGGATACGGAATCCTCGCCCATGACATCTATGGAATATTTCGAAAAATCGGTCATGTAATGATAATAAGCGATAAGAGAGGAGATTTGCATGAGAGGAATCAGGAAATGACGTTTCTTATGACTTAACAAAGCATAGATCAGAATCAGAACATCCATGGAATAGAAATATCTTTCATGCATATGGGGAAGGAAGAAGGGGACGATGCCGATAAGGAAGGTTGCGACATAAAGGATGTTCTCATCCGTCAATCGGATGTTTCTCATATAGATTAAGGCACAGAAGAAGAAAATGAAGACAAGCCCAATCCATGTGGATGCGCCGTTTAATGGTGTAGTGGAGGAATCCATTCCTGTTATGTTGATTAGATGCCAGAAGTTTGCACAACCCAAGGTCAGATTGTCATATCCATTGAGTTGCTTTGAAAAATAGGTGAATGGCTGAGTGAATCCAGCTCCGCAGCAATACGCGGGAAGGAAGGATATCAATACGGCGAATACTGCCATGAAGACAGGATAGAACTTCAGCCTTCTGGAAAGACAAAGGTATACCAAGAAAGGAAGTATGAATATGGATTGCATCTTCAGCGACAATGCTAGACCAAAGAAGAACCAGACAAGATAATCCTTTCTTTTCAGTATGAAGTAGATGGAATAGAGGAAGAAACATGTATAGACGGTATCACAGTTTCCCCATAAGGCGGAATTGATATACTGAGCAGGAAGAATGAGCAGGACACAATAACCTATCGTTGCCTTTATTTTATCCATCGTGACATGTCTGATGATGAGATAGATGGCAATGGCCATGAAAATATCCGATATGAAATAAATCGACTTCAGCATATACATGTGCACGGGAGCAAATGTATATCCGTTTATGGAGACATTTTCTCCACCTGGGAATAAGGAAATGATTGCGATGATGAATAGGAACAACGGAGAATAATCGGCATCTATGGAATAGAATTTGCTGAATCCCACTTCCTGTATTTGCTTCATCCAACCATTTAGGATGTATCCCACCATGTCGTTTGTCGGATGTAGGGCAACAAGATATCTTATGGTGAGTGATCCTACACTCATCAGAATCATTAGAATCATCAGAAAATGATTTTGAAGGAATGAAAGACAGATATCCGTAATCTTCTTATATATTTCCTTGAATTTATCTATATGATTTTTCATGTTGAAATCTCCTGAAAACATCTTTTGGAAGACTTTTTTCTTCAACCGGTTTATTATACCAATTTAGCAGATTTGATTGTATGGTTATCATTGAAGTATGAACGAAATGATGTGTACGATTTGTGGCAATGAAAAAGAGGCTGTTAAGCAGTCGACATCATTTTTTTCAAAATGTCAAATGCTTTAACAGCCCCTTATATCTTCCAAATGGGGCGGATAATGGGGCTCGAACCCACGAATGAGCGGTTCACAGCCGCTTGTGTTAACCTCTTCACCATATCCGCCATATATATCTGGCAACAATGTTGCCAGAATATAACAGGGTAATCAGATTAGAGCTTTCTGTTGTAGAATTCAATAACCTGTGCTTCATCGACTTCACTGGAAAGTTCATTTCTTTCTGGAAGTCTGGTATATGTTCCTTCGACCTTGTTGCTGTCGACGCTGACATATGCAGGAATGGTTGGCTTTGTGTTGATGGCTTCAAGAACAACCTTGAGGTTCTTGGAGGAATCCTTGAAGGAGATGACATCATTGATGGAGACGATATAGCTTGGGATGTCAACCTTCTTGCCATTGACGGTCACATGACCATGGGTGACAAGCTGTCTGGCCTGTCTGCGGGTAGTGGCAAAACCCATTCTATAGACAAGGTTATCAAGTCTGGATTCGAGAATCTGAAGGAGTCCCAAACCAGTGGACTTGCTCTTGTCAGCCTTGGCGAGCATGAAGAAACGTCTGAACTGCTTCTCGCTCATGCCATAGGTGAAACGAAGCTTCTGCTTTTCAGTGAGCTGCTGACCATATTCAGTCTTCTTCTTTGGACGTCCATCACCATGGACACCTGGAACTGTCTGACGCTTGGCAAGCTCCTTGCCAGTTCCCAAAACGGAATAACCTAATCTTCTGGACTGTCTCCAGACTGGACCTGTGTAACGCATTATTGAATCTCCTTTCCGTTACAATCTGCATAACGATAAGAGCGTAAGTTCATTTACCCCGGATGAACGTCGTTCACCTTTATAGCTAGGCTACTATTTCAGGCGTCATCGGACGAGTAACTACTTGCGTGCTACGCAATGCGAAAAATACTATATCAAATCGACTGGACATTATCAAGAAAAACTTTGCTTTTCTCACTTCTCCTGAAATCATGACGTTTTTATCCATCATGTTTCTTTCAAAAACCAAAAAAGTGATTATACTATCCATGTCATAAAGGATTACCATCATGAAACACAACTATCAGAGAACCATAGAAGTATTGCTTGGAACGATGTTTACCATATTATTGGTAGGCTTTGCCTTATCCATAGCCTTTCTTGACTATGGCATGGGATATTATGGGGAAGATCAGGAATTTGCGAATCTGTTGCTTAGACATGACAGATATCTCATCGGCTTTACGGCAGCAAGCATCGCATGCTGCTTTGCCTATGCCGGACTTGATTTCGGCAAGGCAAAACATCGTAAGTTCATCCAGTTCATGCTTGCCCTCATATTGCTAGGCATTTCGATCTATCTTATCATTATGATGGTAGGATTGAGGAACCAGGCGTTCTCCGTGGATGGGTATTCCTTGAACAATGCATTCATATTATATAAGGAATATCGTATATTCTCCGTCATGGTCACCACGGCACAGCTCGTCATATCCTTATATGCCATATGCCGTTCATGCTTCAGTTATTTCACCACAAGGAAAAATGAAGCGCTGTAAGTCTGTGTCGGTACTACATTAAACACAAAAAAAGAAGTATAATAATTCAGTTTCCAAAGAAAACAAGGAGAAATTTCACCATGGGTTATGATTTTAAGAATATAGAAGAGAAGTGGGAAAAGGTATGGGAGGAAAACAAGACATACAAGACAGATGCCTATGATTTCTCCAAACCGAAATTCTATATCCTGGATATGTTTCCCTATCCGTCAGCCGTAGGACTTCATGTCGGACATGTCGAAGGATATACCGCCACGGATGCCTTGGCAAGAATGAAACGTTCTCAGGGATTTAATGTCCTTCACCCAATCGGATATGATGCCTTTGGTCTTCCGGCAGAACAGTTTGCCATCAAGAACAACCAGAATCCCTCCATCTATACGGATCAGAACATCGACAATTTCCGCAGACAGCTGAAGAGATTGGGCTTTTCCTATGATTGGGACAGGGAAATCAAGACGACCGATCCGAATTACTACAAGTGGACACAGCATATCTTCCTCAAGATGTATGAGAAAGGTCTTGCCTATGAAGACTATCGTCTTGTCAACTATTGTCCAGCCTTGGGAACTGTCCTTGCCAACGAGGAAGTCATCGACGGCAAGAGTGAGAGAGGCGGATTCCCAGTCGAGAGAAAGCCGATGAAGCAATGGGTTTTGAAGATCACAGCCTATGGAGACAAACTTCTCGACGGCTTATCCACGATCGATTGGCCAAACAGCACTTTAACCATGCAGAAGAACTGGATTGGAAGAAGTGAAGGTACTGTTGTCCGCTTCGATGTCGTCGACAGCGATGAGAAAATAGAAGTGTTCACCACAAGGGCAGATACACTCTTTGGATGTACTTATGTCGTCTTGGCACCGGAACATCCATTGGTCAATAAACTGACTTCTCCGGAACAGAAAGAAGAAGTGGATAAATACCTCAAGCAGGTCAGCTGCAAGTCTGATTTGGAAAGAACTGATGGTTCAAAGGAAAAGACCGGTGTCTATATCGGTGCCACAGCCATCAATCCGATCAACGGAAAAGAAGTCAAAATCTATATTGGTGACTATGTTCTCGCAACCTACGGAAGCGGTGCCGTCATGGCGGTTCCGACACATGATCAGAGAGACTATGATTTTGCTGTCAAGCATAACATCGAGATGATCCAGGTCATCGAAGGCGACTGCTCGAAGTCAGCCTATGAGGGAGATGGTAAACATATCAATTCCTCCTTTGCTGATGGCATGAACATAGCCGAGGCAAAGAAAGCAATCACCGAGAAGCTCATCGAACTCAACAAGGGCAGATATCAGGTGAACTACAAGCTTCGTGACTGGCTCTTCTCAAGACAGAGATATTGGGGTGAACCGATTCCTGTCATCCATATGGATGATGGAGAGACTAAGCCGGTTTCATATGATGAACTTCCGCTAGAGCTTCCGGAAATGACGGATTACAAGCCGAGCGGAGATGGTCAGCCACCGCTTTCCAAGGCCAAGGACTGGCTCAATGTCACCATTGACGGAAAACATGGCCTCAGAGAAACAAACACCATGCCTCAGTGGGCAGGTTCAAGCTGGTATTATGCCAGATACATCGATCCACATAACAACGATGCCATCGGTGACAAGAAACTTCTTGACCACTGGCTTCCTGTCGATGTTTACGTCGGCGGAGCGGAACATGCCGTCTTGCATCTTCTCTATGCCAGATTCTGGCATAAGTTCCTGCATGATGAAGGTGTCTTCAAGTGTGACGAACCTTTCCAGAAGCTCTTCCATCAGGGCCTTATCTTAGGTACAGATGGTCAGAAGATGTCCAAATCATTGGGTAATACCGTTTCTCCTGATGATGTCATCAAGGAATATGGTGCTGATGCCCTTCGTTTCTATGAGATGTTCAAGGGTCCTGTCGATCAGTCCATGCCATGGAGCAAGGATGGCCCGAAAGGTGCCAAGACATTCCTTGACAGAGTCTATCGTCTTTATACCGATGAGAACTACAGAAACATGTGGACTACCGAAGATAATCCGGATCTCGATTATGTCTACAATGCCACAATCAAGAAATGCACAGCCGATTATGAAATTCTTCACTTCAATACCGGCTTGAGCCAGATCATGGTCCTCGTCAATGAGCTTTACAAGTCCAAGACACTGCCGAAGAACATTCTTCTTGGTCTCATCCAGCTTCTTGCACCAGTCGTTCCTCATTTTGCACAGGAACTTTACACACTCCTTGGTTATGAAGGACTTGTTGATTTCGTCAAGTGGCCCAGTGTCGATGAGTCAAAGATCAACAGCAAGCCTGTGACTTATGCCGTTCAGGTTAACGGAAAGCTGAAGGGAACCATAGACTTCAAGAAGGATGCCAGCGACGAAGAACTCGAGGAACTGAAGAAACAGGCTCTTGCGATGGAGAAGGTAGCCTCAGCCACCGAAGGCAAGGAAATCAAGAAAGTCATCGTCGTCAAGAACAAAATCATTTCCATCGTCATCAAGTAAACAAAAAAACGCAGGGCAACCTGCGTTTTTCTTATGTTCAGTCAGCCAAGGTTCCGAATGGATCCCATGGAGGAAGAAGGGTCGGCTTTGTCTTTAGTGCCTCAAGCTCCATGTCGTTGAGATATTTCTTCTTGATGGCAACCTGATATACGAAGGAATCAAACCAACTGTCAGACATGACATAGTATCCCTTGTTTCCGTTTTCGGAGCCCCAGGAATTCTCGATCTTGTATCTGTTTGGCTTACCGTCAATGAGGTTCACACCAGTGATGCACATGGCATGATTCATCATGGAATTGGAATAGTCAAGCATATCTGCCTTGTCAAACTTGAAATCAATTCCATAGGTTGTCTTAAAATCAAAGGTCAGATCATTCCAGATTCCATTGGTTCTGTCTCCATAATAGGATACATCGGAACCGAACCATACGATTTCGTCATCCTTGAGCTGAGAGATGATGAGTTGCTTGATTCTTTCGAGTGGAAGATTGAGATGCGTGATCGGCTTTCCGTCGATGACGTTGCCGACAAGCTCGATGTTATAGGTCTTATAGTATTCCTTGTCCTTTGTGGGTGCATGGATGATGGAGACATATTCATCGATTTCGGAACCGACATATTTGTCGAAGAAGGCTTTCGGTGTTAGGTCTTTTTCGATGTGATAGACATCCTTGTCATCGGTGTACTCGAAGTCAAATTCCTTCGGAGGAACACCAAATGCATTGGTAAGTAGATCATAGACCTTCTTCATGTATTCTCCTTTGAGTTCTTCCATCGCCTCATAACCGAGACCTTCTTCCTTCATCTTGCCGACCTCGGAAGCAAATCTGCGTATGTGGGAATTCAGAAGAATGCACGAAAAACGTGTGTTTTCAGACTGTGCTGTCTCAGGAAATGCACACTTTGGGACAATGCCGTATTTCTTTACGAGATCAACATACATATCCCATTGACCGCCATCGGAGACGCCCTGAAGAAGGAAGGCCATCTTCCTGTCATCATGGACTCTGCCCTGAAGGGTGAGAAGAATGATGTTCTCAAGGTAATAATTGTATTTTTCAAGCTTGTCGAAATAGGAAATATAGTTCTGCGAAATCTCAAACTGATCCTTCACATGAAGCTTCTTATTGATGATTTCCCTCAAGATAGTGGAGGCAGAGAAAATCCAGCATCTTCCGCTTCTTTTCTGATTGGAGACAGGTAAAGTCTTCACATCGATGCTGAAAGTGAACTGACTTGAAGATGGTTTGTCCTGACAATGGACGATGTCATCCATTCCACATTTGCTGAGTGCATGTCTGATGATTGTGTTCTTCTCATCGGAAAGATATTCCTTTTCGAAGGAGGCGATATCCTGATTGGTGATGTTTTCTTTCATTTTGTTCTCCTCTAGTCCATATACATCCAAAGTGTGTCAAACGGATCTGTTTCAAGTAATGGTGCATTGTCGTATTTCTCGAGAAGTTTTTCGGAAAGATATTTTCTGTTCACATAGATCTCATAGACATATTCCTCGAACCATTTGTCAGACATGACGAAGAATCCGTTCTTTCCGTTTTCCTTTCCCCAGGAATTTTCCACCTTCCAGCGGTTAGGCTTTTTGTTGACAAGATTGACACCGGTGAAGGTCATGGCATGATTGCAGAAGGAAGCTCTGTAGCTGAGTCTTTCCTTTTTGTTCAGATGATAATCGATGTCAAAAAGTTCCTTTCTCATCAATATGCCATCGGCAAGTATGCCATCCTTTCTCAGGGACTGGGTGGAGACATCGGCACCAAACCAGACTGGCATGTTGTCCTTGAGAGAATCGATACAGGCTTTCTTCATCTCCGAGAGAGAGACATCGAAGAAGATGACAGGTGATCCGTCGATGACATTGTTGACCAGGGAACAGGTGTATTTTGTGTATTTCTCATGTCCTTCAAGTGGTCCATTGCAGAGTGGAACATAAGCTTCAAGATCCTCGGCGATATATTTGTCGTAGAATTCCTTTGGAGTGAGTCTGCCGAGACTGACATATTTGTTGTCCTTGTCAACATATTCATATTCGAAATCCTTGACCGGTGTGCCTAAGGAAATGGTAAGAATACGATAAATGTCGCTGAGATACTGCTTCTTTATCTTGTAGAGGTCCTTTTCTGACTTTCCTTTGGCTTTTGCGTTCCTTAGTTCGATCATGCCCTGAGCAAGATAGTTTGTAAGGACGCTGTTGAGCTCTGCCGTATCGACGCTTACGGCAAGGTCTGGCATTTCCGATAGCGGAACGACACCATATTTTTTCACGAGATTGCTGAACATGACGAAATGTCCGCCATCACCCAAGGCGGAGTCAAGGATGAAGACATTGTTTCTGCTTCTGGAATCCTCAGAAGAGAGTTCCATCGCCTTTTCAAGGAAGAAATTGCTCTTTTCCAGTTTGTCATAGAACTGAAGATATGCCTGTGAAAGCTCTATGTTCTTCACATTGAGCTTTTTGAAGAGGATGGTTCTGATGACGTTGAGACCGGAGAACATCCAGCATCTTCCGCTTCTCTTCTGATTGCAGACCTCTCCGGCGTCGACATCGACGCTGAAGGTGAATTTCATCTCCCTGAGAAGATCCTTGTCGATACAGGAAGCGTTGATTCCGTTATTGGTGACGGAGGACTTCCTCAGAATGTAATCTGGATTGCTTCTGAAATCCTTTTCAAAGGATTCCAAATCAGATGAATTGATTTTCGTATTCATTTTTTTACCTCTTATTCGTTCGTTGACTAGTATAACATCTTAAATTAGTTAAGACTAATCAAAAAAACTCCATTCCGGATTTGCTGGCTGAATAAAGAATGGAAAGCGATTACATCGTGTCTGCTGACATATGGGATCAATGAAAATACCATTCTTTGGTATAATGTCCCAGTATGATATTTTTGGATTATGCAAGCAATCATCCTGTGAGAACGGAAGTACTCGATGCCTTTTATGAGGCGGAGAGGAAATATTACGGGAACGCAAATTCCCTGCATCCTTTGGGAAAGGAATCATTTTTGCATATCCAGGAAATCATTTTGGAGATGAAGAAGCTTCTCTTGCTTGACGAAAACCATGAAATCGAATTCACCTCCTCAGCCACGGAATCGAACAACATGGTCATCAAGGGTCTATATGAATCACATTCCGGGTATTCAGATCATTTCCTTTCGAGTGAATTTGAGCATTCCAGCGTCAATTCCACTCTGGCCTACCTGAAGGACAAAGGTGCCCTTGTTGAAATGGTGAAGACGACCAGTAAGGGTAAGATGGATATTTTGGATCTGAAAAAGAAATGTGAGACTAAGCCCTTGCTTACCTGTCTGACCATGGTCGAAAGCGAAGTAGGTACCATTCAGGATTATGAAGAAGTGGCTGATGTCATCCACCATAACGAGGATTCCTATCTTCTCCTTGATGCCACCCAGGCAGTAGGAAAGATACCTGTCGATTTCAACGTCTCAGATTTCACCTCCTTTGCTCCACATAAGTTTGGTGGAATCATCGGAACAGGAATATTGATCAGGAGAAAAGGCGTTCCTCTCACGCCTCTCATCCATGGTGGAAAGTCGATATCCATCTATCGTAGCTCGACCCCATCTGTCGGACTTATCGAATCAAGTCACATGGCCTTGAAACTTGCGTTGCAGGAGATGGATGTCAATCGAAGAATCGTCACTTCAAGAATGGAACTTTTGGTTTCTCTTCTAAGTAACAATCCACATGTGGTGATAAATTCTTTCCTTGAAAACCCATATATCATCAATATTTCCTACATGGATGAAAAAGCCATGGACGTCGTTTCCTATCTATCGGAACATGGTATCTGTGTATCACAGAAATCCGCATGTTCCATAACAAATACACCATCTAAGATCATCAATGCCATCTATCATGACAAGAAGAGAGCCTCATCTTCCTTCCGCATCTCACTTTCCGAGATGACGAGCGAAGATGAAATATATGAGTTTGCCAAAGTACTTGGAGAATATGAAAATGCAAGATAAAGAAGACAAGAAAAAGGAAAAGAAGGATCTGACACCTGCCGAAATGGCAGAGCGTTCCCTCATCACGACTTATAAATATCGCCTTTGGAGAAAATTCACCAAGGCCATCATCATCTATCAGTTGATTCAGCCAAATGACAAGGTCTGCGTATGCATTTCCGGTGGAAAGGACAGCATGCTCATGGCCCTTCTTTTCAAGCATCTCCAGAAATATTCCTCCTTCCCGTTTGAAGTGGAATACCTCGTCATGAATCCTGGATATAACGAAATCAATTTCCAGGTCATCAAGAATAATCTGAAACTCCTTGAAATTCCGGCTACCATCGTGAATACCGATATCTTTGACATTGCCAATTCCACGGACAGGAAACCGTGTTATCTCTGTGCAAAGATGAGACGAGGTGCCCTATATCGCATCGCAAAGGAAATGGGTTGCAACAAGATAGCCTTAGGTCATCATTACGACGATGTCATTGAGACAACCTTGATGAACATGCTCAATGCCGGAAGTTTCCAGACCATGCTTCCCAAGCTTCATTCAGACCATTATCAGGGTATGGAAGTCATCCGTCCGATGTATCTCATCAGGGAAAAGGACATCATCGATTTCAAGAAGATGAATCATCTGACTTTCATTCAGTGCGCCTGCAGATTCACCGAGAACTGTTCCATATGTGACAACGGATCGGGTGGAAGCCAAAGGGCGAGAACCAAGAAGCTGATTCAGGATCTCATGAAGGATTATTCCCCTGTCGTGGAAAAGAACATCTTCCAGGCTGCGTCAAATGTCAATCTCGACATGATTCTCGGGTATAAGGAAAATGGTGTCGAACATGATTTTCTTGATGATTATGATGAAAAATCCAAGAAAATCGATCAGGAAATAGAAGAAAGCGGAATCGAAGCCATATCACTGAGGAAGGCTGAGAGTGAACATAGAGCCTTAGAGAAGGACCTTACCTTCAAAAACGACAAATAAATCTTCCTGTTGGACAAAAAACGATTTCTTTGTGGTATAATCAAGCCATGAAAAAATCGTTCTTTTTAATTTTGTTTCCCATCGTATTGTCTTCCTGTGGTCAAGCATCCATATCTGATGTCCTGGAGTCTGACAAGAAGGCAATTTTTGATGTGCAGGAAAATCAGTTCGTGGACACCAAGGAATATTTCTCCTCAAGGATCGAAAGAGAAAGCAAGGATGACAAATATATCTTCCGTTTTTCTCTCGATGATGCCAAAATGACGTTCCATTGTGTTAGGGTTCTTCTTGCCGATGAAGAAAAGAATACATTCTTCTTCGGATATAACGATGTTTCCTATACTCTCGTGGAGGAATCAAAGGACATGAATGAGAAAAAACATATCTATCATGGACTGAGAATCAGTTTTTCCCTGAAGGAGGAAATCTCTGTCATGAACGCATATTTTCATTCGGAAGAAAAAAGCTTTTTCTTCCGTGTATTCGCCTGACAAGAAAGGAAATCAATCATGGATATCAATAAAGTCATAGCCGATGAGCTGAAGCTCAACAAGGAAGGTGTCGACGCTGCAATCCAACTTCTCGATGAAGGGAATTCCGTTCCTTTCATCGCCCGTTACAGAAAGGAAGTGACTTTCGGTCTGACGGATGAGAATCTCCGTGACTTGGAGGAAAAGCTTCTTGCCTATCGCAATCTGGAAGACAGGAAGAAGACCGTCTTCAAGTCTCTTGATGATCAGAACATCACCGATGAGGAACTGAGAAAGAAGATTCAGGATGCGATGACACTTTCCGAGGTGGAGGATCTCTATCGTCCATACAAACCAAAGAAGGTCACCCGTGCCTCCAAGGCCATCAAGGCAGGCCTCAAGCCACTTGCTGAATATATCCGCAATGACAGGACGGGTGGACTTGATGCCGAGGCTGAAAAATATGTCTGTGAGGAATATCCTGACAAAAAGAAATGCATACAGGGTGCTCTCGACATCATCGCCGAGGAAATCAGCGACAACACAAATTATCGTATCTTCATCAAGGATCTCGCCTATAGGAAAGGCCTTCTTACCAGCACCAAGATTGAAGGTGCCTTAGATGCCACATATGACAACTACAAGGAATATTCAAGACGTATCAGCGATCTGAAATCCTATCAGGTCCTGGCTATCAACCGTGGTGTCGACAGAAAGGTGCTGACAAGGAAATTCATCTTTGACGAAGAGGCAATTCTTGCCCATATCCGTCTTTTCGAGACACCGACGAAGACTCCCTACAAGGAACTGTTTGATGCAACTACGCTTGATGCCTATGAAAGACTGATTTTCCCATCCGTATCCAATGATATCTTCTCTGATCTCATGGAGAAGGCCAGTGACAAGGCAATTGAGGAATTCAAGGTATCCTTGAAGGCTACCTTGCTCTATCCGCCTTTGAAGAACAAGCGTGTTTTGGGATTTGATCCTGGCTTCACCCATGGATGCAAGCTTGCCTTCATCGATGAGAACGGCAAGGTTCTTGATACATTGGTCCTGAAGGATCCGTTCCACTCCAATTACAACAAGGATGTTGCCCTGAAGGAACTGCATCGTCTCATCATAAAGAATGGATGCTATACCATTGCCTTGGGTAACGGAACCGCCAGCAGGGAATCCCAGAAACTTCTTCAGGAACTCAAGGAGAAGAACTATGATCTCAAGGATTTGGTGATTTCCATCGTCTCGGAATCCGGAGCCTCCATCTGGTCAGCGACAAAGGATGCCCAGAATGAATTCCCGAATTTCGAACCGAACCTCAGAAGTGCCGTTTCCATTGCAAGAAGACTACAGGATCCTCTTGCCGAACTTGTCAAGATTCCGCCGGAAAGCATCGGAGTCGGGCAATATCAGTATGACATCGAGCCAAAGAAACTTTCCCAGGCGTTGCAGGGTGTGGTTGAGGATTGCGTCAACATGATCGGTGTGAATCTCAATACGGCATCCATGGCATTGCTCAGCTATATTTCCGGTATTTCCAGTAAGATTGCCCAGAATATCGTGAAGTACAGGGAAGAAAACGGTGCCTTCAAGACAAGAAAGGAACTTCTCAAGGTCAGCGGACTTGGTCCGAAAGCCTTTGAAAACTGCGCTGGTTTCCTTAGAATCGTCGATGGAAAGGAACCTCTTGACAACACAGCCGTCCATCCGGAATCCTATGACATCGCAAAATCCGTTCTTGCCGGAATCAATGAAAAAGACCCGGCACTGCTCAAGGAAAAGCTGAAGGCACTTGACGATGAAAGCGTCAAGGGAATGGCCTTGAAACTGAATGTAGGCATTCCGACTCTGAAGGATATCATCCATGAACTGATTGCCCCTTCGAGAGACCCGAGAGAAAACATCCAGACAGCCAACCTTACCGATGGCGTAAATGACATCAAGGATCTTGCAAAAGGCATGATTCTCGAAGGTACGATCAGAAACGTCACAGGATTCGGATTCTTTGTCGACATCGGTGTTGAAATCAATGGCTTGGTCTATCTCAGTGAGATTGCCAACAGACGTGTGGAAGATCCACATGCCTATGGCAAACCGGGTGACATCGTCAAGGTCAAGGTCATCGACATCGACATGACAAGAAAGAGGATTTCCCTTTCCATGAAGGGAATCAAGAAAGATTAAGGAGTGAAACAATGACATATTATTCAAACAGGAATTCCAACAAAGGAAGTCTGAACATCGGTGATTTCGTCTTTTCCCAGATTGCGCAGGAGACTCTTGAGGAACTTGCCGGAGATGAGCTGAAGAATGCCATTTCCCTGAAACTCGTCAAGAACAGAAAGAATGTAAAGGTCGAAATCGACCATAACAAGGTCGTCGTCAACATCTTCTTCTCTGCGGTCAGGAATTCTGATGTCCAGAAGTCCGTCAACACCATCCAGACAGCAGTCTATGAAGCACTTAACGAAGCCACGGAAATCAATGACGTCAAAGTCAACGTATCCGTCGTAAGCTTCGTCGAAAATGATAAATAAGATGAATCCGAAAGAAAGATATGAAAAGGACAGACGCATCTATGGCTATCTGTCCTCACTACCCATTGTCATAGCGATTGTCCATCTCTTCTTCACCCTCTTCTTCATGACCACGGTGAATTATCATGAGGATACCAACACATTCTCAAATCTCTATACATTGGGTGAGATGTTTTCATCCAGCGTCATGGCCGGTGTCCTTGTCGGTCTTAAGCCATCCTTATCCCTGATGAAATCGATACCTGGTCTTGCCGGCATTCTTTTCGGACTCGTGATGATTTTCCTCTCTTCCTTTGCCGTGAAGGGGAAGAAACTTTATTACTATCTTTCCATGGGTGTCTATGGACTGGATACCATCCTGACGATTCCGGCAATCGTCTTCTCCTATGTTCTTGAGTCGAATGTCCATCTTCAGGTCTATGACATCATCATCATGATTCTCATGCATGTCATCTTCATGGGTCTGTTTGTCTATGGCATACATATCGTAAAAAGACTTAACGACTATGAGGAGCAGAAAGCTCTTGAAGAATCAGAAATACACATCCAGAAAGGAAACTGAAACCATGAAATGCTATACAAGAAAAGATGAAAGAGTGAAGACCATGCAGGCTTTTTATCAGGTTTTCATCAATCTGGAGGGAAAAAGTGATTTCGATGCCACGGAAGTCATCAATTCCATCTATGGCGTAAATGATATCGATGGTGTTCCAAAGTTTTCCAAGGCCATTTATGCCTATGGGCTTGAACACATCGAGGAACTCGAAAAGGAAATCGAGGGACATCTTGTCGGTTGGACTTTTGACAGACTCGACGATGTCTGCAAAGCCATCCTTGTCGCCGGATCTGCTGAAGGCCTCTATGTCCGCCTGGCTCCAAGAAAAGTCGTCATCAACGAATGGGTCAACATCGCCAAGGATTTCCTGAAACTCAATGACCATAAGTTCGTCAATGCCGTTCTTGACAAGATGATCACTCCATACGAATTCAATATCGAGAAAAAATGAACATTCCTGCTCTTTCCGTCGGAGAGCTCTCTGATATCCTGACAAACTGCTTCAACAATCCGAGATTCTCCTCTCTTCAGGTCTATGGTGAGGTCTATTCCATAAGACTTGGGAAATTTTCCTATATCGAAATCGGCGACCAAGGGAAGAATCAATCCTCTTCCCCTCTTTTGAAATGTGCCTTTTCCTCATTCCAGAGATATCAGACATCATTATCTGACATCAAGGTCGGAGATGTCATAATGGTGACAGGGAAACTGAGCTATTATGCCCATGGCTCATCCATCACCCTTTGGGGAAATGAAGTTAGCATCCTTCAGTCACAGGAAGGAAAGACCCTTCTGGAGAAAAAGAAGACCCTTGAAAAACTTGATAAGCTAGGATATCTGACAAAGGAAAAGAAGAAAATTCCACAATATTGCAACAGAATTGCCATACTCACGGCCGAGACGGGAGCTGCCTATCAGGATATCCTGAAGACGCTCCATGACCGGTTTCCCGTCTCGACGGATCTATATCCCGTCATCGTTCAGGGAGAGGGTGCTGCAAGAAGCATGGTCAAGGCTCTTTTGGAGGCAAACACGAAAGATTATGACTGCATCCTTTTGGGAAGAGGCGGAGGAAGCAAGACGGATCTTTCCTGCTATGATGACGAAAAGCTCTGCCTTGCCATCGCTCAATCCAGAATCCCCGTCATCACCTGCATTGGTCACACGATAGATACGGCGATAGCCGACAGGGTAAGTGACTATCAGGCCATCACGCCAACTGAAGGAGCAAGTCTCATCAATCCCTCTCTTTCCGATGTGAAAAGAAGAAGAGAGGATTACATATCCAATCTCAATCAGAGGATGAACGAGATTCTTCAGGAAAAAATCAGCGAACTTGCCTACCGTTATGAAAGACTACAGCTTCTTTCACCTTTGAATCATGTCAAGGAGGAGAAGGAAAAAATCATTTCAGCAAGAAAACAGATGAAGGTCCTCTATTCTTCCTCACTTGACAGAAAACTTCTTTCGTTAAGACAAAATGAGGAAAGAATGAGTCATCTGATGGAAATTCTCATTCAGAAAAAAAGAATGAAAATCAATTCCTTCAAATCATTTTTGGACAAATATGACATGAAATCCATGGCTGAGAAAGGCTATGCAATGGTTTATAGGGACGGAGCGCTGATAAAAAGCAGCACCGAATTATCCGTAAATGACGAGATTACGATCACATATTATGATGGTAGGGTCAAAGCCACCATCAAGGAAGGAGAATGACGATGGCCGCAAAAAAGAATGCAGATGAATCCTTGTCAAAGAAGACTTATCAGGAACTTGAAGAGGAATCTGATAAGGTCCTTGAGCAGTTGCAGGATGATTCCTTGCCACTTGATGAGAGAACCGCATTATACGAATATGGTAAGAAGGTCTACTCCGAAATGGAGAAGAGACTTGACGAATTGCAGAAGAAAGTGAGTGACAACGTCATCAGAAACTGATATGGCAGAAAAGATCAAGAAAGATTTCCAGGAACTGAAAAAACTTGACAAGGAATCCCTCAGGGTCCTTGCAAGTGACATCAGGGCAGACATTCTCTCTGCCTGTCTTTCCAATGGCGGACATCTTTCGAGCAATCTCGGTGTCGTCGAACTCACGCTTTCCATGATGAAATGCTTTCCACCGGATCAGAACGACATCCTCTTTGATGTCGGACATCAGTCCTATACCTACAAAATCATGACGGGAAGGGATATTTCCAACATCAGAAAGACGGATGGCGTCTCACCCTTCAACCTCCGTGAGGAAAGCATCTATGACGTCTATTCTAACGGCCATGCCGGAGATGGCATCTCCACCGCATATGGTATTGCAAAGGCCAAGGAACTTTGCCATGAAGAATCCTATACCTTGGTCGTCGTCGGTGACGCATCCATTGAAAATGGCATATCATTTGAGGCTATCGACCAGATTGCCGGGAAACACGAACCAAAGCGTCTCATCATCATCCTCAATGACAATGGAATGGCAATCAGCAGGAACAACGGCCCATTGAGCAGAAAATTTGCCCATCTAAGGAATTCCCGCTTCTATTTCAGGACTTCCTCCTTTTTGGGAAGAAAGATGTCCAAGCACAAATTGACCTGGAAGATATTCCTCAAGATGCGTTCATTGAAGGACCATCTCAAGGGGATGGTCCTGAAACCGACCATCTTCGAGGCCATGGGAATCAAATATATCGGTCCCTATGACGGACATGATTTCGATTCATTGGATCTGGCTTTCGAAAAAGCGAAGGTTCTTTCACAAAAACAGCCTGTCATTGTCCATTTCCTTACAAGGAAAGGCTTCGGCTATCCAGAGGCGATGAAGGATGAGAAAGGTGACTTCCATGGTGTAAGAAAGGATTTTGACCAGAAATCCTATGCTCCGAACCAACAGTTCACATCTATCAAGCAGTCGCTGCTTTATGGACCGATGAAGGAAGATGAAAAGATGGTGGTCATCACTCCTGCCATGGAAAAAGGAAGCGGCCTTGAAAAACTGTTTGCAGATTTCCCATCCAGATGCATAGATACCGGCATCAGCGAAGAACATGCCATGGTTCTTGCCAGTGGACTTGCCTTACGTGGATATCATCCTGTCCTGGACATCTATTCCACCTTCTTGCAGAGAACATATGATGAAATCATCGAGAATGTATCCAGAAACGATGTTTCCGTCATGGTGCTTGTCGAAAGAGCTGGCCTGGTCGGTGAGGATGGTTCATCCCATCAGGGCATATATGATGTTGGAATGATTTCCAACATTCCTCACTGCAGATGCCTGATGCCTTTTGATGCGATGAGCGTGAAATATCTTTTCGATATGGTCAAGGAAAACAGGCATGGTCCCTTCTTCATCCGTTTTCCAAAAGGCAATCCTAATTTTGACGTTCCAAGTCATACGATCGAGAACGGCTTTGCGTTCTTCAGGAAATTCAACAACAGAAAACTTGTCCTAGGCATATCCGTCATGGGATTTGATCTCATAAAGAAAATGCCTGAAGACTATGACACGGCCATCATGGTCGATCTTCTTCCGGAGGATGCTCTCCTCAACACGCTGAATCTCAACCATTATGATGAAATCTATCTTTATGATGCCTATTCCACCATGGATGGGAGTGTCAGACATCTTGAAAGCTATCTCGTAAGACATCATTATCAAGGAAAATTCCATTCATTTGCGTTTGAAAGAAAGTTCATCGGCTTTGGCCAGGTAAAGGACTTACTTGAAAGAGAAGGCATGGACGTCGACTCCGTCTATGACAAGATCATCGGAGGTGATAAGAAATGATTCAGGAATTACATATCCACAATCTCGCCGTCATCGAAGATGCCACATTGGAATTCTCATCCAGGGATACGGCTCTTGTCGGTGAAACCGGTGCGGGTAAATCTCTCGTTGTCAATTCCCTCATGCTTCTGATGGGTAACAGAAGCGATTTTTCCCTTGTCAGGGATAGTCAGAAGAAGGCTTATGTATCTGCCTTGTTTCAAATCGAGGAAGGCTTTCTACAAAATCATGCTGAACTGAAGGATTATGTAAATGAAGATAAAACCCTGTTGATCAAGAGAGTCCTCAACAGTGACAAGACATCGAGATATTATCTCAATGATGAACAGGTCACCGCAAATGAGCTTAGGGAAGTGACCTCTCATCTTATCGATATCCATTCACAGAATGCCAAATCCGATCTTCTTGATGAGACAAAGCAGATAAGATATCTCGACATGTCATCGGAAGAAATCCTCTCTGCTCTTCAGGATTACAGGAAAGCATATTACGAATATACGGAAACAAAAAATCAGCTTTCCCAGCTGGTATCCTCCCATAAGGAATATGACAGGGAATACCTCGAATTCCAGATCAAGGAAATCGAAAAATATCATCTTTCGGAAAATGAAATCGAAGAACTCAACGCCGAATATCTTTCCCTCAGGGATCAGGACAGACTGAAAGAAAAATATATGTCCTTCAAGACGACGGTTTCCTCTTCTTCCCTATCCCTGAATGAAATGCTTTCCCAGGCCAGCCATCAGCTGAAAGGTCTGTTTGACACCTCGTTGGATGAAAAGGCAAAGAGAGTTTATTCTGAAATTCTTTCGCTTCAGGAATCTCTTAACGACATTGATTATGAATTTGAATCAAAATCCATTGATCCAAAGCGCATTGATGACATCAACGAAAGACTCTTTTCCCTGAAGGGCCTGATGAGAAAATATGGTAAGACGACCAAGGAGATTCTGACAAAATATGATTCCTTCAGGAAGACACTTTCCCAAATGGACTCCTATGAAGAGAATGTCAAAGACCTTGAAACTGAAATCGAAAGGAAAAAGGCTTCGGCCATGAAGAAGGCTGAAATTCTTTCCTCTCTCAGACAGAATCAGGCACTTGTCCTTTCCAAGAACATTCAGGACGAGATGGAATCTCTTGGGCTTAGGAAAGGTGGCTTCAGAATCGATGTAGAAAAGAAGGATGAATTAAGTGAAAATGGAATCGACCACGTGACATTCAAGGTTTCACTCAATGCCGGACTTTCTGAACAGCCTCTATCCAAGGCAGCCAGTGGCGGTGAGGCCAGCAGACTCATGCTTGCCCTGAAAATCGTCCTTAACCGAATTGATCCCTATGATCTCATGGTTCTTGATGAAATCGATACCGGAATTTCCGGAAAGGCTTCATTCCTTGTGGCCAAGAAGATAAGACAGCTTTCAAGGGAAAGCTCCCTTATCATCATATCCCATATTCCACAAGTCGTCTCAAGCTGTGATACATCCATCCAGATTGAGAAGAAGACGGACGGAAAAAATACCTTCACAACAGCAAAATCACTTGACGAAAAAGAAACCATTCGCTTTGTTGCCGCTATGATTTCCCTCGACAAGGTGACTGACAATGCCCTCAGCCAGGCTCAGGAACTGTATTCAGAATTCCATAAATGAAAAGAATCGCCCATATTGACCTCAACGCCTTTTTCTGTCAGTGCGAGATACTTAAGAATCCCAGCCTCAAAGGCAAGGCGATTGCGGTCGGCTCCATTCAGCGTAGGGGTGTCATCTCCACATCCAGCTATGAGGCAAGGAAAAAGGGAGTTCATTCAGCATTGCCGACTTCCATTGCCCGGTCAAGATGTCCCGAATTGATTCTAATCGATGGAAATTATTCCCTCTATCAGAAATATTCCAACATGTTCTTTTCGTACCTGGAGAGCCGGTTTCCGATATTGGAAAAGGCATCCATCGATGAATGCTATATCGACATGACCAAGGAAATGATGGATGTTGGAGATGAGGAAGCCTATCTTTTTGACTTGCAGATGGAAATATTCCATAAGACAAGGCTGAAGTGTTCCATCGGACTATCCTATAACCGTTTTCTTGCCAAGATGGCATCCGACATGAAAAAGCCGCTTGGACTGACAATCATCCAAAAGGAAGACATTCCAAGGATGATTCATCCGCTTCCCATCGACAAATTCTTCGGAATCGGAAAGAAGACCACCCCACAGCTAATCGATGCTGGAATAACGACAATCGGAGATCTTGCCAGAAGCGATGATGACAATGTCAGAAAAATCCTTGGATCATCCTTTGATTATTTCAGGAATGAGGCTAACGGCATTGCCTCTGACATCGTGGACAATTCCGCATTTGACCCAAAAAGCATATCGGCGGAACGTACTTTTCCTGATGACGTGACGGATTATGATGAAGCCATGAACATGATCAGGAAATGCGTCGATGAAGTCTGTGCTGACCTGAAAAAGCATCAGAAGCTCTGTGAATGTCTCTCCCTGAAGCTCAGGGACAATCATTTCGTGACAAGAAGCAAGCGAATCTCACTTGCTCAACCGACCATGGATTCCTCCATCCTTTTTACCTATGCGATGAGAATCTTTGATGAGTTCTACAAAGATGAACCGCTTCGCCTCATCGGAGTATCCGCTGAAAAGGTTCTCAATGCCATGGAAAAGAAAAAGGACGAGACGGATAAGCTCATCAGGGAGATAAATCAAAATCTTACGTTTGGTGGTAAAATCATCAAGGGAGAAGACTTAGGATGAAAATCTCTTTGGAAGTCGAGGAATTTCTGACCTACCTGATCACGGAAAAGGGAGACAGCCTCAAGACCATCGAATGTTATAAAAAGGACCTGAAGGAATTTTCTGATTATCTTTCGGATAAGGACTGTTCCTTGCTGAGCAATGATGACATGAATGATTTCCTGTCCTTTCTCAAGGAAAAAGGGATGAAGAACAATTCCTTGATAAGAAAATCCATGTCGGTGAAAGGATTTTATTCCTTTCTGAAAAGAGAAGGCATCATAACAGTTGCCTTAAGCGATCTTGTAACTCCGAAAAAAGAAGGAAAACTCCCTGACATCCTTTCCATGGATGAGATGGAAAGACTTCTCGGAATGATGGACTTGTCAACAGCAAAAGGGCAGTTGGACCATGCCATGGTACTCATCTGTTTCAGCTGTGGTTTACGTGTCAGTGAACTCGTAAACCTCAGAATTGACCAAATCAACACCAAAAACGGCTATCTGAGGGTCTCGGGCAAGAGAAACAGGCAAAGACTCATACCCATATCAAAAGATGCCCTAGAGGGCATGAATCAATATGTCTTGGCTGTCAGGGATAAATCCCATACGAAAAGTCCATGTCTCTTTGTACACGAAAACGGCAAGGAAGTCTCAAGGCAGTACTTTTTTCTCGAACTGAAGAAATATGTGAAGATGGCAGGAATCAACAAGAACGTCTCACCACATACGTTGAGACATAGCTATGCATCGATTCTGCTTGAGAATGGTGCTCAGCTTAGGACGATTCAGGAACTTCTCGGCCACCAGGATATCTCCACGACACAGATTTATACGCATATATCCAAGAAGAAGGAGCAGGAAGAATACGATCAGGCGATGAGACGGAAATAAATAAAGAGAGGGATAAAAAATGAAATTCAAAAGAATATTTGCGATTGTCATGGATTCCGTCGGAATCGGAAGTGAACCCGATGCCGACAGATTTTACAATGACGGACATACGGATGAAGGAAGCAACACATGGCTTCACATCTCCGAGAAGATGGATGGATTCCATATACCGACAATCAACAGCCTAGGCATACATGACCTTTGTGATGTCGTATCCTCAAGTGAGGTCAGCCATCCTAACAGCTACATCATGACCATGAGGGAAAAATCCATGGGTAAGGATACTCTTACCGGACATTGGGAGATGATGGGCATAGAAACAAAAGAACCGCTTGTCACATTTACGGAGCATGGATTTCCTCAGGAACTGATTGACGAGCTGGAAAGAAGAAGCGGAGTTTCGTTCATTGGAAACTACTCCTCAAGTGGTACCGTCATCCTTGATGAACTAGGTGAACAGTCAATCAGGGAAAAGAAGATGATTCTCTATACGTCCGCTGATTCCGTCCTTCAGATTGCTGCCAACATGGATGTGTTCTCCCTGGAGAAACTTTACGAGACATGTCTCATCGCCAGGGAAATCACAATGAAGAAGGAATGGAAGGTTGGAAGAGTCATCGCCAGACCTTTTGTGGGGACTGAAAAAGGACATTTCACAAGAACGACGGACAGAAGGGATTATTCCGTCAAGCCAGAAGGAAAGACTGACATGATGGATCTTGTCGACAACGGATATAAAGTCTATGCCATCGGAAAGATTCATGACATTTTTGCTGGAAGCGGAATGACATCCAGCGAACATATAGATTCAAATCATGATGGCATGATGAAGACCCTGAATGTCATAAGGAATGAAGAATTCACAGGTTTGTGTTTTGTCAATTTGGCTGATTTTGATGTACTCTATGGACATAGGAGGAATCCTATCGGATATGGAAAGTGCATCGAAGAGTTCGATGCCGATCTGAAGTTATTGATTGATTCCCTCAGGGAAGACGACCTTCTTATGATTACGGCTGACCATGGAAATGATCCGACCTGGTATGGGACTGATCATACCAGGGAAAAGGTACCTCTCTTCTGCTACAGCAAGTCCTACCATAACGGAAGGATGCTTGAGGAAAGAGATACATTTGCTGACATGGGCATGACCATTATGAAGAACTTCAATGTTGAGTCTTCAAATGAAAAAATCATCGGAAAATCAATCGATGAACTGTTAAATGACTAAATAGTATTTATTTAGTACTAAATTGCAACTACTAAGTGTGGTTGCAATTTTTTAGTGATCAATTTAATTACTAGTTATTTATTAGTACTAATTATAAACTAACTTCTTAAAAGATACTACTAACTTAATTTTTCGATTTATTTATTAACATAATAAACATTATACGAATAAACCTCTTTCATAATAAAAAATAGACTTATCTGGATATTCAAAACCAAACAAGCCTATATCCTTCTATAAAACTACTAAATTACTACTAATTCCAAATCGATTCATAGATGATATTATGAGTATCTCTATTTATCTTACTGAGATTTAAACTTTAGTACTTTATTGGTACTAATAATATACTAGTAACTCTGATATATCAAATTTTAATATGCTAGTCTATTTAGTATTTCTTTAGTACCATTTATCTACTATATCTATTTACAATATACTTCACGACCTCTGCGGCACGATGAGATGCCATATCGAGATTATCTTCGTATTGATTCTTGTTTCCGTCATCATTGCTTGCATCATCGGAGATGGATCGTATGATGACAAAAGGAACCTTTGACAGATAAGAGACTTGAGCCACTGCAGCAGATTCCATGTCGACGGCAACTGGTTCATCAAACTTGTTGAATACATCCATATTGACGTTTTCCTTCGTCATGAAGGAATCACCGGATAGTATCAGTCCATTGGCAATGCCTTTGACTTCGGATTGATTGGCAACATCAATTGCCTTTCTGTCGCATTCGAAATACAAAGGACATTGACACATCTGACCATAGGAATATCCGAATGCAGTGACATCCACATCATGATAAGCACATTTTTGGGCAATCAATGTCGAAAAAGGTTTTAGTCTACCTTCTATGGTACCTGCAACTCCAACATTGATTACCAGGTCGAAATGATGTCTTTCCAACATTCTTCCCAACTGATATGCCATCGATACCTTGCCGATTCCACCGATCATGGAATAGACTTCGTCTTTGGATTCATGAAGCGAGAAGTGAGTGACACCATCTTTGATGTCCATCTTCTCATCGAAGAGAGAAAGGAAAGCATCCTGTTCTTCCTTCATCGCACAGACAACAAGATAAGTCATGATCAGTTGTTACCTTGCTGAGAGGCCGGTTTCTTTCTCTTGCGGTATTTTGGTTCCTCGGTTGCCTTTACAAGTTTATGAGGACATTCCTGATAAAGTGAATCCAAGCCGACTCTCTTTCTTTCATCGCGGGTGAAGAGCTGAATGACGACATCCTTTGCGTCGAGAAGAATCCAAGTGGATTCCCTTCCACCTTCGGTATGATCGAGATTCTTGTAGTTGTCATACAACGCTTCCTTGGCAGACTGGGTCAGAGAACGGAGTCTGGTCTCGTTGCTGGCTGTTGCAACGATGTAATAGGAAACGAACGGGGAATTGTTCCTGACATCATAGATGACGACTTCCTCGCCATAGTTCCAGCTCAATTCCTCAGCGATATGAATCGCACGGTTGGAAGTGATTCTTCCTTTGTCCTGAATGCCTGTCTTTGCAGTGCTTGATTTCTTCAGCATATGTGTTTACTCCTTGAATATATATTTTGAATACATTTCCTTACTTAGGAAATGTTCCATGAACGGAATGTTTTTTTCTTCGAAATATCTCATCTGATCCTTCAATGTGAGGACAAATCCCTTCTCTAGGTTTTCATAGCAGGCAAGACGACACCTTCTCGTCTTGAACTGCCTTGTCGGTTCGACCTTGTCAGCGGAATATATCAGTTTTTCCAAAGCTGACATATCACCTTTTCCAGTGCAATGATACATGATGGAAGAAAGTACTTCTTCGTTGTCGATATGGAATTTTTCCTTGGCAAGATGACTTCCGACAAACTGATGCAAGGCGAAATCCGGACAGGGAAGATAAGATGGGAAATGCTCTTCAACGATTTTTCGTTGATCATCGACGGCGATATCCTTTCCGCAGTCATGGAATATTCCTGCCTGAAAGGCAACAGTCGGATCAAGTTCAAGCCCAGGATTGTGTCTTGCGATTTCAAATGCAGTCTTAGCAACGCTCAGAGAATGAAGATACCTGCTTTCCTTCATCATCGAGGCAATTTCCTTACAGAAATAAAGTTTATGCAGGCCGATATAGGAGAGTACCCTCTTTGTCGTGTAAAGATGCGTTCCGTTCCTGATTGCTGATGCCTGTATCGGCATTTTATAAATAGGGAGGGAATGTATCACGTATTTCTTCTCAAGTTCCTTATCAAAGGACTCATCGCGGGGAACATAATATACCTGACTTAGATAGGTAATCTTATCGATTCCGTTTAATGCGTAAAAGGAAGAGAGCTCATCTTCACCCAAAAGAAGGATAAGCCTATCATCCGGATATCTCAGCTTGAAATGAGAGACCATGTCAACCATTTTCTCGTTCGCACTGAAATATTTGGATACGGTGAAATTTTCTTTTTCCAGGCCATAATCCTCAATGGAAAGCTCAATCATCTTGCTTCTGTCATCAACTGACACCTGATCCGATGTTTGACCAAAAGGCAGGAATATGACCTTTCTTGCATTCAGAATATTGAAGGCAGACAACGCCATCATGAGATGGGCGATGTCGATGGGTGAGAAGTTTCCAGGAAAAAGAATGATGTTTTTCTTCATTTTAAAGTTTTACTGAAACTTCTTCGATGGTTACGGAAACACCACTAGGTGCGTAAACATCGATTTCCTGATCAGATCCGTTGAATTCGATGAATCCAAGGCCATAGATGCGAATCCTGTTCTGTGCGTCAGGAATGGCCTTCAATGTGGTCTTTTCAAGAGCGTTGATGGACTGGAATCTTTCACTTCTCGTTTCGAGTGACACATTCGAGGCAAGAGCGAGATAGAGTTCATCTGCCTTGTTGATCTTGGCTCTTTGGATGGTCAGGTCATTGGATTTGTAGAATGTGAAGGTCGTCTTGCTTCCGGAGATGAAATCCATCCTGGCAAGGTTGGAGAATAGGAAGGACTGTCCATCCTTGGCAGCATAACTTTCCGGTCTGACTTCATTTCTGGGAAGGACATATTTTATGATTTTTCCTTCGAGCTTGGAGATGATGGATTTGCTGTTGTAGATGCCAGGAGTGTCATACATATTGGATTCCTCATCAAGAGGAATGGATATGACATCGAGTGTTGTTCCCGGATATGGACTTGTCGTGATGACACGACTTGTCTCATTCTTATAGGCCATCAGAAGAGAATTGATGATGGATGATTTTCCGACCTGATAGGCACCGATGAAATAAACATCTTTTCCATCCCTGTATTTGTTGATATCCTCGATGAGGGTAGGAATGTTGGCTGTCTTGCTGGAAGAAGCGGATGTCACAAGGATATCGAGTGGTTCGATGTTTTCCTTCTTGAGGAGAGCTTTGGTCTGGGCGATGAGGTATTCGTCGGAATAGCTTCTTGGAAGAAGGTCACGCTTATTGATGACGACGAGAACTTTCTTGGGAAGGTACTGACCAAGTCCTTCAAGAAGGGAACCGTTCAATGAAAAGGCATTGAAGACATACACAGCCAGTGAATTGTTTTCCTTGGCGGTGTCAAGGATGGTGATGTAATCGATATTGATGTCCTTTGTTTCCTTGTACTGGGAATAATGTCTCAGCTTATAGCATCTTTCACAAAGTGTCTCATCATCAGAGTCGAATTTCTCCGGAGGTACATAACCGGGCTCATTCGGGTCCTGACTCTGCAGGATAGCTCCACAGCCGTAGCATCTCTTGACTCTGATTTCAGCGGTAAGTCCGCTGGCATTGTTCTTTTTGAAAAACATTTTATGAATTCTCCTTTCTGATTTCCTGACCCAGAATATTCTTCTTTTTCCATTTGCGTCTTTTATACATATCATATCGTCTGATGAACCTGGTAAAGAATTGATCTTTTTTTACCAAAGGTTCGGTGAGTATGAGCCTTCCCTTGAGCCTGTTGACGTAAATTCGGTCCGTGAAGACCTGATCTCCGACAAACAGACATTCATTTAGAGGAATATGATTTGTTTCAAGGAACTTGAGTATTCTGCCTTTCCTGAATTTCTGGGCAGAGGCAAGATACCTGACACCAAGTTTCCTACAATATGGCTCAACTCTTTTCCTGTTGTTGTTTGAGATGACGATGAGCTCAATGTTTCTTTTCCTGAGTTCATCCTTCAGCAGGAATGCCTCATTTCGTGGCATATCGCTATATGCGGAATCAAGCGTGTTGTCCAAATCAGCGACAAGATACCTGATTTCCTGCTCCTCATAGAAGGAGTAGGGAATGTCATATATGGTGGATGCATGAAATGAGACTTTCTGTTTTTTCATCTTGAATATAGTATAGCAAAAATCACTTCTTTGAGCTGTCTCTTTCAAACAAATCAAAGAGGGAAAGCTGAGTATCGGCATCATCGACGTTGGCTTTTGTTGTCTCTGTCTTGGCTGCACGTGGCTCTTCGACGACATAATCCTCGTTGATTACTTCACCAATATCATCAAAGCCGATGAGGTCGTTCTTGCCGAGATTCGGAATGTTCTCCCTCATTTCCGAATTTGGTTCCACAGGTGTAAGGTCATTGATATCCATGGCAACCATGGAGTCGAGTGTTGTGACACAGACATAATTGGCCTGACCTCTGATCTTCTCTGCCTTGGAAACATTGACAATCTTCCAAGGATTCTTCTTCAGGATCTTCACAAGTGGAGTCTTGGCTGAAAGTCTCTCTGTACAATCTATCTTTGTTGAGGAGATGAGTCTTGCAGCCCTCTTGCTGCCAAGAACGAGAAGCAGGCAGACTTCCTTGGAATGCAATGAAATAAGGGATTTCAAAGGTGCGTTCTCAATGCCGGAGGCGATTGCCTTGACACCCATGGCTGAGGTGGAGACAAGCGGGACATCACTCTCATTGAATCTTGAGCAGCGTCCAAGCTCATCGACAACGATGAGATCGGAATTTCCACCGCTGATTACAACATCCGTAAGTCTGTCATCCTTGTTGAGCATTTTACAGGCCCTGAGAGGCTTCTTGGTGAGTGATGCCTGTTCAAAATCCTTCAAAGGTGTTCTCTTGATCTTGTTTTCCTTTGTCAGAAGGCAGACATTGAGTCCTTCCTTGAAGGCTTCGATTTCAAAAGCCTTTATGATCTTTTCATTTGGCTGAAGCTTTGTGAGATTATTCAGGTGTTTTCCTTCTTCCTTCCATTTCATGTCGCTCAGCATATGGCATGGAACATAGGCATAATTGCCTAAGGAAGTGAAGAGAAGGAGAGAGGAATGAGTGCTGACCTGTCTTGAGAAGACAAGGCGGTCTCCCGTCTTCATCTTGGTGAGGGTCAATGGATCGCTTGCATCCTTGTTTGCCTTCACGCTTGCCTGATAGGACTTAAGGGAAGTTCTCTTGGCATAGCCATCATAGGTGATGGCAACCATGACATCTTCCTTGGCAATGAGCTTTGTCGGATCGACACTGGCAAAGGACAACTTGGAATCCAGGATTTCCGTCTTGCGGTTGACGGAGAAATCCTTTCTGACCTCGCTGAGGGTCTTGACGATAGTATCGTCAAGCTTTGATTCATCGGCAAGAATGCCGTTGATTCTTACGACATCCGCATCCAACTGGCTCTTTTCTTCCCTCAGGGCAAGAATGTCGGTATTGGAAAGACGATATAAAGGCATCATGGCGATGGCTTCTGCCTGTCTTTCGCTGAAGCCATAGTCATTCTTCAGCATCGTCTTGACGCCTTCCTTTCCATTGCATTTCCTGATCTTGTCGATGAGTTCGTTAAGGATGGAATAGGCCTTGATATAGCCTTCGATGATCTCAAGTCTGTCTTTGTCAGTCTTAAGATCGAACTGGAATGCCTTGGTGGAAACGATTCTCTGATGGGATACGAACGCATCGATGAGTTCCATCAGCGACATGCACTTTGGGTGACCTTTGTCGATGGCAAGGAAATTACAGGAGATTGTCGTCCTCAATGCACCTTTGCTCATCAGGTAATTGTAGATGTCATATGGAGAGGCGCCATCCTTGATCTTGATGACGATCTTTACATCATCCTTAGCGGATTCATCGATGATTTCCTCGATGTTATCAAGTTTTTCAAGGTCTTTTCTCTTGTTGAGGCTGGCGACAAAATCGATTTTGACGACACCATAAGGGATTTCGGTGATGATGATGGCATTTTCTCCTTCATCGATATGGGACTTGCAGTACAAATAGAAGTTTGCTCTTCCAGTCTCATACAGAGTATGGAGGATTTCCTTGTCATCGATGACGCCACCGGTTGGGAAATCCGGGCCTTTCACATAATTCATCAGGTCATCAAGATTGGCCTTCTTATGCTTGATTCTGTAAATCGTGGCATCGATGACTTCACTGAGGTTATGAGGTGGAATGTTCGTTGAGGAGCCTACGGCAATGCCACTCGTACCATTGACGAGAAGGTTAGGATATCTTGCAGGAAGGACAGTCGGCTCAAGTCTCTTGTCATCGAATGTCGGAACCATCTTGACTGTATCCTTGTCGATGTCCTTTACCAGGAATTCACTGAGCTTGGAAAGTCTTGCCTCGGTATAACGGTATGCAGCAGCCGGATCATCATCGATGGATCCGTTGTTTCCCTGGAAGTCAACCAGCGGAGCTTCCATCTTCCATGTCTGGGAAAGATGTACCAAGGCATCATAGATGGAGGAATCTCCATGTGGATGATAATGACCCATGATGTTACCGACGATGGTAGCACATTTGATTGTAGGCTTGCTATATACCATGCCCTGATCGAACATGGAGAAGATGATACGTCTCTGGACGGGCTTCAGACCATCCCTGGCATCAGGTATGGCTCTGTCTGTGATGACTTCCTTGGCATAGCGGTTGAAGGCTCCGACAAGGACATCGCTAAGTGGAGATTCAACGATGTTTTCGGTATATTTGACGATATCTTTCTTATTTTTCATTTCTCTCTACCTCCGATGTGAAGCTATCGGTCGTATTGAAGTCGATGTTGTTCTCAATCCAGTCTTTTCTTCTTTCGGAATCCTTGCCTAAGAAGATATTGACCTTGTCATGGGAATCTTCGTCATCGACGATGTTGACCTTGAGAAGTTTTCTGTGTTCGATGTCCATCGTGGTGGAAGAAAGCTGAGAATAATTCATCTCACCAAGACCTTTGTAACGGTTGACCTTGTATCCAGCACCGATCTTCTTCTGTGCTTCGGCAAGTTCAGTGTCATCATAGCAATAGATCTCCTTGCCTTTTCCGTTATAGACACGATAAAGCGGTGGACAGGCGATATAAAGATGTCCTGTCTCGATAAGTGGTTTCATATGATTGTAGAAGAAGGTGAGAAGGAGGGATTGGATATGACTTCCGTCATCATCGGCATCGGTCATGATGATGACTTTCCCATAGTGGATGTTCTTGATGTTGAAGTCCTGGTTGAAACCGGCACCGATTGTGGAAATGAGTGTGGCAATCTCAAGGTTACCAAGAAGTGCCTTTTCATCCTCGACGTCGGTTGTGTTCTTAGGTTTGCCCCTGAGTGGAAGAATGGCCTGATGCTGTGGGTTTCTCCCCTTCTTTGCGGAACCGCCTGCGGAATCACCTTCGACGATGAAGAGTTCATTCTGCATATAATCCTTGCTTGAGCAAGGTGTCAGCTTCTTGGAGATTTCAACCCCGGACATCTTGTTGTTGGCAAGTTCCCTTTCCTTCTTCCTGTCGGCTTCCGTCTTGTCACGGATTCTCATCTCTTCGACCGTCTTGCGGACGACGTTTTCAGCCTCATCCTTATGCTCTTCAAGGTAATAGGCAAGTTGTCCTTCAACGATGGAATCCACACTGTTCAGTGCTTCCTTGGTGCCAAGTTTTCCTTTTGTCTGACCTTCGAACTGAAGGAGATGCTCCGGAACCCAGCAGGAAAGAATGGCGACAAGTCCTTCTCTGAGGCAATCACCATCCAATGTCTGAGATGCTCTCACAAGATTATGGTTGGCCGCATACTGGTTATATATGCTTGTCAGAGCCTTCTTCAGACCAGTGACATGATATCCTCCGTCACCGGTCCTGACACCGTTGGCGAAAGAGATGATTTTCTCGTTATAGTCGTTCTTGAGGAATCCAAAGACAACTTCAAGACGGATACCGTTGTCGACCCCTTCGAATCTCATCGGTTTGGTAAGAAGTTCCTTGTCGACGGTATGACGATTGAAATATTCCCTGAGTCCATCCTGATAGAAGAAATCCTGTTTTCTTCCGGTTCTTTCATCTGCGAGATGGAAAGTGACGCCTTTGGTAAGGCAGGCCTGATCATCGAGATGGCTTGCAATTCTGTCAAAATTGAAGGTTATATCCTCAAAGATTGTGGCATCAGGAAAGAATCTTACATCAGTTCCTCTTTTTGTGGTATTGCCCAATTCCTTGATACCGGAAAACTTACTTCCGCCTTCCTCGAATCTGGCGAAGTGATCGATTCCGTCACGGTAGGAATGGACTTCCATCCAGGAAGAAAGGGCATTGGTGACCGAGGCACCGACACCATGCAAGCCACCGGCGGACTTGTAGTTGCTTTCATCGAACTTTCCGCCACCATGCAATGTCTGATATACAATCTGGAAACCATTCATGTTTTCCTTTTCGTTATAGTCACATGGCACGCCTCTTCCCTGATCCTCGACTTCCAGGGAACCATCAGAATGAATTGTGATGAAAATATGTTTGCCATGTCCCTCGTTTGCCTCATCGACGGCGTTGTCGACGATTTCCCAGACAAGGTGATGAAGACCGAGCGTGGATGTCGAACCGATATACATGCCAGGTCTTTCCCTGACAGGTTCAAGGCCATGGAGAATGGCTAATGAAGAAGCATTATAATTAGATCCCATATAAAAAACCTCATGCAATGATTTTACCGATAAACAGCCAAAAAATAAAGCGTTTTAGCCCATTTGGGTGAAATACTTTTCAGCAGTAGCACACATGATATTGTCACTTGTAAAACCGCATTCCTTCATAAACTCTTGCCAGAACATTTCCTTATTCTCTATAATGTTCGGGAAAGAAACTTTTATATGGAAATTTTATACACGATACTTTTTATATTCGGTGCGATGATATTCGGCTATCTTTTCGGAAGCATCCCAAGCGGAGTCATCATCGGAAAGATACATGGAATCAACATCAGGGATTACGGAAGCCATAATACCGGAGGAACCAACGTCGGAAGAACCTTGGGAAAAAGAGCTGGCATCATGACGATGGTCCTCGATGGACTGAAATGCTATATTCCACTCATGATCATCTTCCTTCTTTTGAAGCTTGTTCCTATTCTTAATGAGTCCTTTATTGATTATTCGCATCTCGACGAGCTCATCATCGACATCACGGCATTCTTCGTTCTCATCGGTCATACGCTTCCTTTGTTTGCCCATTTCAAGGGTGGCAAGGCCGTCTCATCCATGGCTGGATATATCTTCTTCATCTCTCCGATTCTCTGTGTATGTGGAGCATTGATCTTCTTCACCTTGTTCAAGCTGACAAGGAAAATCAGCATTTGCTCCATGATAACCGTCGCTTCATTATTCCTTTTATCCATAATCCCAATGATTCTTGATCTTACCGTACTGAATGATATCAATTCCTTCAATGGTGGCATATATTTCTCCGAGGCGCTCAATCTTCATCTTTCCTATATCACTACTATTGCAATATTCCTCTTTGCTTCCTTCATCATCTACAGACATAAATCAAATATCATAAGACTGAAGAAACACGAAGAACCCGTCACACATTTCGAAAACACCATCGATAAAAAAGATTCAGACTGAATTCTGAATCTTTTTTGGTGGTCACATACCTCATAAATCAAAGCAACCTTTATTTGCACTGAAAAACTGATAAAAATCACATAATCAATATGTTGTTTTATGTATAATATTTAGGTTTGATTGGAGGATAAATTTATGAATGACACTAATAATGACACTGATTTAGATTATGAAAAGAAGCAAAAACAGCATAGAATCATCAGATCCGCAATATGTATCATTGCAATAGCCTTATTGGCCAGTGGGCTGACATTTCTTATCACAAAATGTTCGAGTGGAAATAATTCCACGATGTCTCAGACTGATTCCAGATATGCATACCAGGTAGCTGTCGATAATGGATATAAGGGAACTTATGAGGAATGGTTAAATGCCTTGAAGGGTGAAAAGGGCGACACTGGTGCAACAGGTGCACAGGGTGAAAAAGGTGAAAAAGGAGACAAAGGTGATACCGGTGCACAAGGCGAAAAGGGCGACAAAGGTGACAAAGGTGACAAAGGCGATACAGGACCCGCCGGTGCTGATGGAAAGACGGTGACATCCATAACCAAAAAATCATCTTCTGGAAATGTCGACATCTACACTATTACTTATTCTGATGGCACTACTTCTGAATTTACTGTCACAAATGACCAAGATGGAGCCACCGGAACTCAGGGCAACACTGGTGCACAGGGCGAAAAAGGAGACAAAGGAGACAAAGGAGATAAGGGAGACACAGGAGCCGCTGGTGCTGATGGAAAGTCAGTAACATCCATAACCAAGACTTCTTCTTCCGGAAATGTCGACACCTATACAATCACATATTCGGATGGTTCTACATCTACATTCAACGTAACCAACGGTAAGGATGGTTTGTCATTGCTTTCTGGAAATGGAGAACCTACATCTGATATGGGAGCTGATGGAGATTCGTATATCAACCTTGCCACTTACGATTATTATGTCAAATCTTCTGGTTCTTGGACAAAGTCAGGTAACATCAAAGGTAGCGATGGAAAAGATGGTTCGAACTGGATCAGTGGAAAGGGAACTCCTTCCTCAACTGGTAAACAAGGTGATTTCTATTTAGATACGGATTCAGGAATCATCTACACCTACGATGGATCTTCATGGACCAAAGTCTTTTCCATAAGAAGTGAAAACTCATACACAGTCACGTTCCACAATGATGGCAAAGTGACTTCCACAAAGACAATCATGGAAGGTGAATGCATCACTGATCTTGAAAATCCCGAAAAAATAGGCTATCAATTTGAAGGCTGGTTCACTACTGCTGACAGGTTTGGCGAAAAAGTGACAAAACTTACTCAGATCACCGAAAACCTTGATTTGTATGCACGTTGGACAAACCCATTCATCATGGATGACATCGAATCCTATGTAAAGAAGATGCATCAGGATTTTTCCATCCAATATTCTGACTTAAGTCAAGTTGATTCTGAAACCTATGGTAAATTCCTAGATTATATCTTCACCATCGAACACTCTTTATCCTTGGATGAACTTACGGACAATATCTCAGCTTTCAATGATTGGCTTTCAGACAGTGGTCTGAAAGGTCTGAAATCCAGATTATCAGCCAAAATTTCGACTTCTTATGCCTCTTCGTCCCTGAAGGGGTATCTCGATAACACAGTGAAATACATCGATGATAGTCTTGGTAACACGGAAAACAATTACAAAAACGTCATACAGAAGGAATTCGACCTTATTGCATCGCTTGAAGACACTTCACTGACTGATAACGTGAGTGCTGAAAATCACAGCAAATTCATCGATCTTTATAAGGATTATTCCTCGGTCATGACTGGCTACAACAGAGAAATGCCATCTGATGACACGACCTGGCAAAGCTACGATGATATTTTTTCTTCCGAGTTCGATTATTCATCATATTCATATTCTTCATACCTTACTAGCTATCAGACTTCAATTGCCTATATGCTGAAAAACAACAAGTCCAAGGTATGGAAAACCAAATTCCTTCAGACTTATGTCTATCCATATGCAAGTAGCACTGAATATGATGGAGTAATCAAAAAAGGATTGCAAAATATCTATAGTCAAATGGTTCCAGACTCGTCTTCAACGTCATACATCAATGATGACATGTATGAGTTGAAGCCATACATGGAGGCTTGGGCAAAACTGCTCTTGTCCTACAAGAAAGACATCATCAATGTCACGGATATCGATGCTTCCGATCCTTCCTACAAGAATCATAAGATCACATATTCTGAATTTCAGGATTTCAAGAATATATATGATTCCATCTACCAGATAGTTAGCACGAATCCACATTACTCCCTTTCCGGAACTGATGATGCGACTGCTCTTAGCTATGTCACAGCTAAGCCAGACATGCTTATCTCTGAATACATCAGCAAATTCAACACTTCCATTTCATCTCTGATTAAAAACAGGGTAACTTATTCAAGGAATATTTAAAAAAATCAAAATTCTGAGTGTTTTCCATAACCTGATTTTTCAGAAATCATCAATTGATCGGAGTAAAAAACGTAGAAGTTTAACTAAAACTTTTCCAATTTCGTCATACTACAACTCTAATATCTTCATCTGTTGACTTTCTTCTTTGGTCATCGTACAAGTACCCCAGACACCCTATTTACGCTTACTTGGTATGGAGCAGGAAGATTTCATTCATTATTAAAAAAGGACATCCATGACAGGTAACTTAGCCGGGTCACATATGTCCTTTTTTGATATGACAAAAGCCACCTTACGGTGGCTATGGATTTACTTCTTGCCTTTCTTCTGGGCGCCCTCGATGGCCTTCATGGTCTGATTGACCTGAGCTTCGGAAGGGGTTCTTCCCATGGAACGATACATTGCCTTGATCATATCACGGTTGATTGGAGGGTTATCCTGCAATGTCTTCTTGAAGAGTGCACGTGCACCAAAGAAGCCACCGACAAGACCGACCAAGAGACAACCGATGAGAGAAAAGACAAAACCTACTACTGGAATCGACATATCAATTACTCCTTTTCATGAAAGAAAAGGTCGTCATGAAACGACCTTCAGAAATACAAAGCGGAATTAGGCTCTGGAATCATAGGAACCATCTGCAGTCTTGATCCAGACCTTGGAATGATTCTTGATGAACATAGGAACCTTGACCTTGAGACCAGTCTCAAGAATGGCATCCTTGCTTGCCTTGTTGACTGTATCACCGGCAATAGCATTGTCGTCAGTCTCGACGATTTCAAGTGCAACCTTGTCCGGTAACTGGATACCAAGGATTTCCTGTCCATAATAGGTGATGACAACTTCGGCGTTGTCAGGAAGGAAGGAGAGTTCTCTCTTGATTCTTTCAATCGGAAGTTCGACCATTTCATAGGTTTCGCTGTCCATGAAGTGGGCAAAACCATCAGCATCGGAATCACGATAGGAAAGAGTCATGTTCTTCTTGTCGAGGAAAGCTCCATCAACCTTATCGCCAGAGAAAAGCATCATTTCGATCGTTGCACCAGAACGTAAGTTCTTGGCTTTGATCTTATGCTTCATCTTGGCCATAGCGGTCTTGTTGTGAATAACATCGATGACCTGAAGAAGATCTCCCTTATAGATGAAGATCTTGCCAGGATTCAATTCGCCTGCATCTAATACATCAGCCATTTTCTATTTCCTCCTAATGGTTCGAAGAATTTATTTCTTTTCTTCGTGAAGAGTCATCTTGTTGCACTTCGGGCAATACTTGTTGGTAGAGAAGCGATCTGGATGTAATCTCTTGTTCTTGGTGGTAATATAGTTTTCGGATTTGCATTCTTTGCAACGAAGAATGATGTTCATACGTTTATCAGCCATTTTATTTATCCTCCTAAGCTTGACTTGTAAAGTATATCGA
>CAVJFW010000005.1:0-6815 GCA_963648975.1 bacterium
CGGAGACAAAATCATTCGCATCGACAAGAATCATCCTCTTACGATGGATGACCTTGTCATCATCAACGATGCCATCAGCAAAAAGAAGAGCGATGTCTTCATAACCTTCGATGAACATGTCAATGAGGCCATATGTGAGGCTGCCAAGATCGATAAGAGCGGAAACAGGGAAGAATTCGTCAAGACGGATGAATCAAGGATTGAACATTCCGTTGATGAATTCACTCCGATAAAGAGCAAGTTCTCCCTAGGCCATGCCTTCAGGATGGGTGCAAAGTCATTGAAGGTAAAACCATTCCGACTTGTCATGACCATACTTCTTTCCACTGTTTCCTTCTCCATGTTCGGAGCCAGTGCGACGTTAGCCACGTTCAGCACAAAGTCGGCCATGAAGGATACCATCAACTCGAATGACATCACATCCGTAAGTCTTACCATGAGTGAGAAGCACGACGGATATAACAGTGATGGATTCACTGCGGAAAGAATCGAGGAAATCGAGAAAAAAACAAATGCCAAGCTCTATGTCTCCAAGTCCATCAATCTTTCGTTGAACTGTCCTTCTGTGACCGGTGATTATTTCCATGATACGGCACTGTTGAATTGCATCGAAATCTCGGATTCCTTCCTTGATGACACGGGATTCAGTCTTGTTGCCGGAAGACTTCCGAAGAATGACAACGAAATCTGTCTCTCCCTATATTCCTATTATTCCTATGCTGATCTTGGAATCGGATCAGATAAGAATGAGGCTGACTATATACAGCCGAGTGAGGTCAGTTATGACAAGGTGATCGGAACCAGTCTGGTTGGAAATACCTCTTCTTATATCCAATCCGAATATCGATATTACACCATCACCGGCATCATCGATACCAAGCTTCCTGATGAGCTTCTCAGATACAGGACGGAAAAGGTCGATTATACGAACAATGATTACTTGAAGCTGAATAGCCTTTCGACATCCATCCATGCCAATTATTTCGTCGGCCCGGGAGAAACGAAGACCTCGGAAGACTATTTTATTTCCTCCAGCCTCAGCTATACTATCGGAAATTATGCCCAGATGTGCTATATGGGATATACCCCAAGTCATCAGAACACCATTTTCTTCGATACGAAAAAATCCAGTCTGAATTCCGGAGAAGCCCTTGCCTCACTTAGTCTTCTTGCCGAAATCGAGAAGAACAACGCCGAGAGCATGGAATATGACTATACGTTTTCAAAGGCTTACATGAATGCCGCAAAGACAGAAGAATACCAGTTGCACGCCTCGTCCTCGACGGAATTGCTCGATGGTGCCTCATTCGCTTCTGCATATAGGCTAGCCAGTGAGAAACATGATGAATTCTATTCTGATCACTTTGAGGAATTCAAGAATATCAATGAAGGCAAGAATGAGAATGTTTCCTATAATGCCGTGCCTCCAACAATCAACGAAGATGGAACAGTTATATACGATTATTCCACAATCACGGATGAAGATAAATATCAGGTGTTCCTGGCTTATTGCAACTACTATCTCAATGTGAAGGGAGATTTCTCCAATCCGTATTATTCCCTCTTCAACCAATACAAGAGCGAATATGTCTCTGATATCCAAAAGACATTCAGTCTCACAGGTTCCTATTCTCTTGCTCTCGAACAGGTCAATGAGAAGAAAAATGAAATCAGGAATGAATACGTCGAAAAGAACTATAAGTCGATCTACGAGAAATACAAGGACTTCTATTATTTCAGGTATTTCGTTTCCCAGGCAAAGGAAAATCCCATCAGTGATGACACGAAGAAGACTCTTGCCTATCAGTTCCTCTTCGGAATTGACTTTGGTCTGATGTTTGATGAGTCAAAGGAAATCAATGCTCAGTTCATCGAGGCAGAAAAGGAAATCCTGAAGAACTATGATTTCCCATTAGTCACCTTAAGCGGATCTGTTTCCGGCAAGACCATCTGCGAAGGAAATTCCTGCTCCATGTCATCCTATGAGAATAGTTTCTCCATTGTCGGTATTGATCTTGATTTAGGTGATGCCACATCCACTATCTCCATCTCCAAGGTCGATGGGGCAAGACTCATGGATGATGCTGGAAGATTCTACAGTGACAGGAACAATGTTGCCAACATCGTATTCAACGGAAATTCCTCCCTCATCGATTCCTTCCTTGACCTCTATCTTGAAAGATATGAGAATTATGTCAACAACTATGAGGACCTCGAAATCGGATATTGGTATATGTATCTCAATGACAGTGTCCTGTCGAGTGTTCAGTCCACGGCCAGTCTGATTGCCGTACTTACGAAGGTGTTCCTCATCGTCGGTATATGTCTTGCCGTATTCAGCATGCTTCTCTTCTACAACTTCATCTCCATTTCCATCAACAACAAGAAGAGGGAAATCGGCATACTGAGGGCGGTGGGTGCAAAGAGAAGCGACGTCTTCAAGATCTTCTATTCCGAATCCTTCATCATCGCCATCATCAACTTCCTTCTTTCCTCCATCGCCACTATCGTGATTTCACTGATGGTCAATTCGTCGATCAGGAAAGAAGCCGAAATCAGCTTCAACCTGATGAATCCGAATTTCTTCATCATATTGATGCTATTTGGCATAGCCATCGTCAGCAGTTTCATCGCCTCCATCCTCCCTGTCACCAAGATTGCGAACAAGAAACCGATAGACGCCATTCAGAATCGATAAGCCATGACTCAGCGAAAGCTGAGTTTTTGGGTGGAAATCATGATACATGAAGTACCAGCTTTTATCATGGGATAGGATGGATTTCATGTTCATGGAATTGATAGGACTTGGACTTGTCGTGATCTGTTTCATGAATGAAACCTTTGAGTCAGCAGCATGTCACCATTGAATAAATGAGGAAAAACATGTTTTGTCTTGAAACCCCTTTTATGGTGCCTTTGAAAAAGCTTATAATATGGCCTATATATCGGAGAAAAAACATGAAAGAAGAATTGAAACCTTTGTTTACGCCCTGGAAGATAGGAAATGTGGAAATCAAGAACAGAATCGTGCTGACTTCCATGGGTGGAACTGATCTTTTCGGTTGGATGGAAATCAATCATTTCGACAAGGATGGAGCCAAGTTCATCATGGAAGTCGCCAAGCATGACTGCGGACTTCTTCTTCCTGGATGCCAGCCAGTTTACAATCCCATGTTCGGTCAGTGGCTTTATAGAAAAAAGAGCATGTTCAACAGTTTGAAGAAGTGGATGCCGGAATTCCATAAGACGGGTGCAAAGCTCTTTGTCCAGCTGACTGCCGGATTCGGCAGATCCTTTACCATCTCACCGATGATGGAAACCTTATATACCAACAAGGCTCTGAGGGTTCTTTCCAAACCGTTCATGAATCTCGACAAGATCACGGCCACTGCCTCACCATCTCCAAACCGTTGGTCGGACAAGGTTCCTTCCAGGGAGATGACCAAGAAGGAAATTGAGCATTTCATCATGGCCTTTGCAAAATCGGCCAAGATGCTGAAAGATGCCGGAGTGGATGGTGTCGAAATCCATGCCGTCCATGAAGGATATCTTCTTGATCAGTTCACGCTTCATTATGTCAACAAGAGGACTGACGAATACGGTGGCTCACTCGAGAACAGGTATCGCTTTGCCGCTGAAATCGTCAAGGCAATCAAGAAGGAATGCGGAAAGGATTTCCCTGTTTCCTTGCGCTACTCCGTAGTCTCAAAGACGAAGGGATTCCGTCAGGGCGCCCTTCCCGGAGAAGAATATGTTGAAGCGGGAAGAGACATGAAGGAATCGGAAATCGCCGCAAAATTCCTTGAGGATGCCGGATATGACATGCTTAACTGCGACAATGGAACCTATGATGCCTGGTATTGGGCGCATCCGCCTGTCTACATGCCGGAAAACTGCAATCTCGAATATGTCGAACATATAAAGAAGTTTGTTTCCATTCCTGTCGTATGTGCAGGAAAAATGACACTTTCCGCAGGTGCCAAATCAGTTAAGGAAGGAAAGTTGGATGGTGTCGGATTTGCCAGAAACTTCTTGGCTGATCCTAGTTGGCTTACCAAGGCCATCAATGACCAGGAAGAGGATATCCGTCCCTGCATCCATTGCCATAACGGATGCTTCAACATGTGTCATTACAAGGGCGTTCCGAATGAACAGGATCTTTCTGATTCCCTTCATCTTTCCAGATGTGCCGTCAATGCCGAGATGATGCAATGGAAGAAACATAAGATCGTAAAGACAAAGAATCCAAAGACGGTCCATATCATCGGTGGGGGCATCGGAGGCATGGAAGCGGCAAGGGTTCTCAAGCTCCGTGGACATAACCCGATCATCTATGAGAAATCCTCAAGATTGGGTGGAACGTTCATCGCGGCCAGTGCAGAGTCCTATAAGTTCAAGCTCCGTGAACTTCTTGCCTGGTATGAAAGACAGATGGATAAGCTTTCCATCGATGTCAGACTGAATACTGAAATCAAGGACTTCTCTTCATTTGGAAAAGATCCGGTCATCGTGGCCACAGGATCCAAGGCAAGAGTCTTAAGAAAGGTTCCAGGCCATGAGAAGATGATTGAAGCCTGCGAATATCTCCTTGGAAAGGAAGTCGGGGAGAATGTCGCCGTCATCGGCGGAGGTCTCACCGGATGTGAGATTGCCTATGAGCTTGCCCTTCAGGGAAAGAAGCCTGTCATCGTCGAGATGAAGGATGACCTCATCGCCCAAAAAGGCGTCTGTCTTGCCAATTCCTCCTATCTCAGGGAATGGTTCAGCTGGAAGAAGGTCCCGGTATATCTTGAGACGACCTTGAAGGAAGTGAAGGATGGCTTGATCATCGTCACCTCCAAGGATGGAAAGGAAATTCAAATCTCCTGTGACAATGTGATTTCCTCTGCTGGATATATCTCTACCCCATTGGTCGGATATGAGAAGAAAAAGAATGTCTATCTTGTCGGTGACTGCCTGAAGATCGGAAATCTCAGAAGTGTCATCTGGAGAGCCTACGAAGTCGCCATGAAGATATAGGAGAAACATATATGTCAACCAAGGATGTATTGAACAAAAAGGCAAATGATGCCAGGGTAGTCTATGACTATCTTGCCGACCTTCTTCAGATAGAATCGAAGACTCCGGTGACCTTCATCGCAAACGAAGCCGCCGAAAAGGAACTCAAGACGAATTACCTGAAGGAAAATCCGTTTCCTCATGTCATCGCCTTCGTATTGGCAAAACTGAGGAAGAAAGCCGTCAACCGTCTTTTTGAGGATGAGAAGATTCTTCAGACACCGACGATTGCTGCCGTCTTGTCCCTTTGTGCCAACGTTGCCGGGGAAATCGGTGAACTGAGAGGTGACGATCTTGCAGGAAGTGAGATCTATTCGGATATCTCCTATGCCGGACTTCAGGCCATCCGTCTTTATATCGCCAACTATTATGACAAAAAATTCAGAAAGACAAGACTTGCCAGTGCCATCAGGGTAGACAATGCCATCAATGGATCTTTCTATAAATATCAGACGAAGGACAACAGATATATTTCCTTCCACACCTATTATCAGTCCCAGCAGAAATGCCTTGTCGAGGCTTTGAAACTCAAGAAGCCATATGACAAGTTCACCCTCATGTCGACAAAGAGGGATATCCGTTATCTGAAGAAGGAAATCAGGAAATATGATTCCCTGGAACTTGAGAATCTCGCCTTTGATTGTGGAGCCTGTGCCTGTGTTCTCAGGGACAGGAAGGAATGGGAAGAGACGGAAGTCGGAAAGGCGGTCAAGGATATGCCTTTGATCCGTTTTGAGGAAAAGGGAAATCATAGGATGAATCTTCCTTCCTCTCTTGAGAAAGGACCTCTTACGGGCATAAAGGTTCTTGATCTTACCCATATCATCGCCGGTCCTGCCTGTAGCAGGATTCTGGCCGAATATGGAGCGGATGTTCTTCTTGTGAGAAGAGGAAAATATGTCGACCAGGAACAGGCCATGCTCGAACTCGATGGTTGGGCAGGAAAAGATTCCATCCAACTTGATCTCAACATCAGTGAAGATCTTGCAAGGATGAAGGAACTCATCAGTCAAGCCGATGTCATCGTCTATAGCTATCAGAACGGGTGCTTTGACAAATTCGGTCTCTCTGAGGAGGAAATCAGGAAAATCAATCCGAATGTCATCTATTCCAACCTCATGTGCTTCAGTGACACCGTTTGGAAGGATAGACCGGGTTGGGCTCCGCTGGCTGAGGACATCACCGGACTTTCCATCCGTAACGGAACAAAGGAGAATCCGGTCAACCTCAACGGTGTCCCACTTGACTACATTCCAGGCTTCATACTTGCCCTTGGTACCCTCATTGCCATCAGGGACAATCTGAAGACGGGAAAGGTGTCAAAGGTCACAACCTCCCTTACCCGTGGTGCCATGCTTTTGCATGAAGTGAGTGATTTCTGCGAAAAGAAGAATGTTCCCTCCGATAGGACAAAGGTCAGCGATAAACCTCTTGCCGGTCAGTTTGAGCATATCAGGACATATGTAGACACCAAGGCCATCGGCAAGGTCGGATTCCCGTCCATGGCCACATACCATAGCAAATATCCGCGTCCCGAGAAGAACATGTCCTTCTCTGATTCGAATAAAGACTTCAAGACGGAATGATGGTCGATTTTAAGACTTCTTTAAGAAATGAGTTGACATGAACCTTGTTTTCAATTGAAGATGAAGGCAAAAGGCGGATGAATTCTGACATTTTATGCGAATTCATCCGCCTTTTGAGTACAATTCTTTGAAAAAGAATAAAAAAAGATTATACTTTCATAAGTATATTGG